>JASEHN010000257.1 GCA_030018715.1 Thermodesulfobacteriota bacterium
GAAATTCCGACGGAAGAAACTGCTTGAAGATTTTTATGACTTTATAAGGTTGCAGGAAGGATGGAAAACGTGAAACTCAAAGGAAAAGTTGCCATCATTACAGGGGCCAGCAAAGGCATTGGCAAAGGGATTGCTATCCGGTATGCGAAAGTGGGTTTTCATTAAAGCTTTCAGGCGCCGGGAACCTAATTCTCTTCCTCTTCAAGGATCTCGTTTTCAGGAATATTGGACCATTTCTAAAGTGATTCCATCCGGGTCGTGGAAGTAGGTTGCTTTGACACCTGGGCGAATGGTTTGAGGGGGAGTGTTAAAGCGCACACCGCGGGCGTGGAGCTCGGCATAAAGCGTATCGATGTCCGATACTTCAAAAGCGATATGCGTGATTCCTCTATCGCAGACCGGTTTATCGGGAGGGTAGGGGAGGCCTTTCGGAAAATGATATTGAAAGAGTTCAATCCGCCCGCCCCACCCATTTAACATGGCATAGGAAACATCCACATTTTTCAGAGCCAACACTTTGTCCAGAACTTCGCTCTTTCTGTGGTCGATTCGCCATTCCAGAGTCATACCCAAAAAATCCCGATAAAAACGGATGGACTCATCCAGATTGGTAACACTGAAAGCGGTATGGTGCAGACACTGGATTATCTTCATTCCTTTTGATTGGGTGCGCCCATAAAAACATTTCAGAGAGATTTATTCCGTGCTTCCTGAATGAAATCTTTAATTCCCTCTTCCAGGTCATAGAGGGGTTGATATCCCAATTCCTGCTGGGCCCGCTCCCAGCTATAGGCTGGAGGCCATGGAAACCGCCGTTTCGCTTCCATTTCGATATCCGCTTGGGGAATGATATTTTTTATTGCTTGGATCACCTGCGCTACGCTGTAGGACCCTCCCCCAATATTGTAGATGCGATGTTTGGGAGATTCTATCTTTCGGGCTAAGATCAGACTATGCACCGCGTCTTTGATATAGAGCCAGTCGGTCTCCGCTTCCAGGATATCCCCTCGGACCGCTTCCCCGCGGGCTGCTTTTTCGATCATCAGACTGCAGATTCCTGTGGATCCTCCGAATTTGCCCAAGCCGTAGAGGGTTGTGAAGCGAAGAGCTCGGAAATCCACTCCGAAATTCTTTTGGTAATGGAGCCCGAAGAACTCGCCCAGAACCTTGGTGGCCCCGTATACCGATCCGGGGTTCAGGGGGGCATCTTCCTCGACTGGAGGGGGCTCTGAAGAATGATAGACGGCAACAGAACTGGCAAAAATAATCTTTTTAAATTTCGTGAGCCGCGCGGCCTCCAGAAAGTTAACCAGCGTTTCAACATTGACCTTCAACGCGAGGTGCGGCTTCTGCTGGCAGACATCCGCCAGAAGAGCGATCAAATGATACACCTCTTCGATTCCATAGTGCTTGATCGCCTGGAGAATATCTACCATCTGAGTGGCATCGCCCTTCACGATTTCTATTTTTGTCCGTACATCCTCAAGCAAGGCCATATTGGGAGCGGCGTCGAAGACAACCACTTTTTCGCCTAAATCCGCAAGCCCTCTAACAAGATGGGAACCGATGAACCCGCTTCCCCCGGCAACCATTACAGCCATGGTTTGTCCTCCTTATCTAAGCAAACAAGAAATGGAAATTTTATCGGATCAACAATTTCGGTAGCCAGAGAATGATTTCGGGAAAAATCATGCACAGGACCAGACCCGTTGCTTGCAACAGCATAAAGGGGATGATGGATTTATAAATATCCATCATAACCACCCCTTTGGGCGCAATTGCCTGCAAATAAAAAAGATTAAAGCCAAAAGGCGGAGAAATAAAACCCATCTCCATATTAATGACAAAGAGAACGCCGAACCATACAGGGTCAAATCCTAAGGAAGTGGCAATTGGGAAAAATATGGGAGCTGTGATCATGATGATCCCGGTGGGATCTAAAAAACAGCCCATGATAACCCAGATGATCTGCATGCCAACGACGATCCCCCATCGACCTCCGGGAAGATAAGATAATAATTGTCGAATCAAATCTTGAGCGCCAATCGCCGTGTATAGGGCGGTGAAGACGGATGCGCCAAAAATAATCCACATGACCATGCAACTAAGCCGGAGGGTGGTGCGCAGAGAATCCCGGAGTGTTTTCAAATCGAGTTGGCGGTAAATCGCGGCACAGGCGATGCTGCCTACGGCCCCCAAAGCGGCAGCCTCGCTTGGCGTCGCGGCCCCCATAAAGATGCTTCCGAGGATGCCTACGATGAGAACAATCGGCAGAATAACCGCTTTTAGGGCAATGAACTTTTCGCTCCAGGTGGCCCGTTCTTCAGGGGGGAGAGCAGGCCCCCATTCTTTCTTCAGCCAACAAGCGATAAAGATATATGAACAAAACAGGATACTCAAGAGGATGCCCGGCATGATCCCGCCAGCGTAGAGCCTGCCAATGGAAGTATTTGTATAGAGGCCGAGAATAATCATAAGAACACTGGGGGGAATCAGGACCCCTAAGGCCCCGCCTGCAGCAATACATCCAATTCCGATTTGTTTATTGTAATTGTGCTTCAACATGGAAGGAAGAGCCACTAACCCCATGGAAACTGTGGCCGCCCCGCTGATGCCTACCAAGGCTGCGAAGATCGTACAAATTACCACCGTCCCAATGGCCAGACCTCCCCTGATGGGTCCCATCCATTTGTACATCATCGTGTAAAGGTCCCGGGCCAACCCGGATCGTTCTAACATACAGCCCATGAAAATAAACATGGGAATGGCGAGGAGCACAAAGCTATTGGCGCCGGTGAAAGTTCGGGTGGCTATCATGTGGAGGGCCTGGGGACCCCAAAGAAAATAGGTGGCAATGACGGCGACTCCTCCCAACCCAAAAACAACGGGAAGCCCCATTGCCAGGAAAAGGAGGAAAAGGCCAAACACTAAAATGGTCAGATATTCGATGCTCATTTTGTTGGCTCCTTCCCTGTGATTACCGTCGCCAGGTCGCGAATGAATTTCGCTACCCCTTGAATGAGCATTAGAAGGGCCCCGATGGGCAGGGTTAAAAGGATGGGATAGAGGGGCGGATTCCAATCCGTTCCCGAATGCCGCCCAATCTTCACCGCATCCCAGGCAAATATCCAACCCTCAAAGAAAAGGACCCAGCAGTAAAGGAAAAATACCGTGAAGGTAAGAATATCCAGAAAGGCCCTTCCGCGGGGGGAGAAACGATTGTAGATCACGTTGATGTTGACATGATCCTTGTAAAGAAGCGCATATCCACCCCCGAGAAGAATATATCCTGCGTAAATAAAGGTCACTAACTCCGTTCCCCACTCGGTTGGTTGCTGCCAAATGTAGCGCATGAACACTTCAAAGGTCATGATGAAAATCATCGGGATCATCCCCCAGGAGATGATCCGGCCCACCCATTCATTCGTGCGATCAATGAATTGCAAAAAAGGATTAAGCATATGGGTTCACCATCCCTGTTGAAAGGGGGGCCAAAGCCCCCCTATGAAGGGTTATCCCCGGTGGAAGCGAGGACGCTGATCGAAGACTTTCATCGTATCAAAGATGATTTTCATGGCTCTATCCGTGTAGGCATCCTTCTTTACCATCTTGGGAAGCAGCTCCCAGGTCATCTTTCTCATCTGCTCCACCTCTTCTTTGGGCAGCTCCAGAATGGTGACACCTGCCTTCTTCATCTGGTCGATGGCCAGGCAGCTAAGATAGGTCGAATAGGATGCCCGTTCGAGAGCGAAGACCCGGGTGGCGGCGACCAGAAGCTCCTGCAAATCACTGGGCAAGGATTTCCAGGCATCCATGTTGATGAACATGTCTTCCATGTCGTAGTTGATCAACGAGGGGCCGCAATAGTATTTGGCTACTTCGTGGAGCTTGGTGGCCACCATTCCATACGGAGACCCCCAGTTGACCCCGTCAATCACCCCAGTCGAAATTCCCGTGTAAAGTTCCTCGCCGGGAAGGCGCACAATTCCGGCTCCGTTCATCTTCCATATTTCGGCGACAATCCCAAAGCTCCTAACTTTCAGACCTTTGAAGTCCTTCAGGGAACGGATGGGCTTGCGGCACATGGTTCCCCCCCATTCATCGGAATAAATGGGGCCGAGGAAGAAGACATTCTTGGTGGCAAAGGCTTCCCGGACCAGGTCGTTGAGCCCCGCTTCCCACCAGAGGTAGTCGTACTGGTCCACTATGTCGAAGGCAAATGGGATACCCCAGGTCCATTGACAGAATGGAAAGGTTCCCATCCAGTAGACTTGGGCGCCATAACCCATTTCGACTACTCTCTTTCCCACGCCATCGAGCAATTCGAACGTGGGCACCAAAGCTCCGGGAGGATAAGGCGTAATTTCAATACGCCCGCCGGACATCTTATTTACTTTTTTGCAAAAACGGGGCAACATTTCCTCCCACTCTTTCCAACCGGGCCCCAGGAACGATTGTAAGCGAAACTTAAATTGAGGCGCCTGCGCAAAACCCTTTTTGGTCAAGCCGATGAGGCCAATTGTTGCCGCTCCTGCGACCCCTGCTTTTAACAGATCTCTTCTCTTCATCTCCCTTCCCCCTTTTTCTTTTTTTTCTACCATCCCTCATTTCCTCCTTTCTGATTTGATACCTGACTTTCACCAGTTTAAAAGAATAACAACAAAAGAGCTTATTTTGTCAAGTGTTTATTATTAGAAGTGTATTACCCTATAAGTCTTGGATATACCCTTAGCCTACTCATTCACTATAAAAATAATTATCAGGAATAATTGAAGATTTTTCTTGACAATATATTTTTCCGTGATAAAAAAAATGGTATTACTCTATTTTAGTCCTATGACCTCTTTAATTCAGAAGAAAAAAGGCAAAAACTTCTAAGGGGCTATGCACTTTACTCAACTGATAAACCGCCAACGTATTGAATTAATAAGATTTTGAGCTGTAAGTTTATCAGACTGGAATAGCTGAGAAAAGCTAAATATTTCATGGTGATAGCCAATTTTGGTTGAGCAAACTGCATACCCACTTTTCCTGAGGCGATGAGTCTTCTGGTAGAGCGATACAGTAAGCTTCCCCCCCCATCAGAAGATCAGGGTTCATGCCCTGATGTGTGTCCTTAGGCTTTTGCTGGTAAAACTTCTGCTTTA
>JASEHN010000258.1 GCA_030018715.1 Thermodesulfobacteriota bacterium
TGGACTGAAGGTATTCCAAAAGGGCCGCACCATATTTCACCCGGTCCCGGGCCAGGTCGCCGAGTTCAGGCGGAAAATCGGGGATCAGGGAAAGCCTTTCCGCCAGCTTTACATAGATTTCCGATTCTTCCACTTGCTCTCCGTCTTGCTCAACCACGGGCCGGCGCATGTCAAAGTAGTATTCAGGATAATTCCACTGGAAGAAAGTGCCGTCCCATTTCTCATAGCCGGACTTAGCTGGAAGGATGAAATGGGAAAGAACCGCTGTCTCAGTCATGGCCACTTCAATCGTCACTAACAAGTCCAGCCTGGCAAAGGCCTTCTCATAGGCGGTAGTGTCGGCGTAGGAACGCAAAGGGTTTGAGCCGCTGACGATCAGGGCGCGGATGCGCTCCGGGTGGTCATTGTCGATTTCTTCCGGCAGAACATTCGGGGGGAAAACGCCCATGATCAAGGGAATGTTTGTGATCACGGTTTTCCAGGTACGAGGGTCATCGTCAGGGGTGTGCGATCCCATAGGCATCAAGTGGCCTGGAAACACATTGCCGCCGTTTACTCCGATGCGTCCCGAAAGAGTAAGAAGGATCAGTTCTAAATAAGAATTCAGGGTGCTGTGCCGCCCCATAAGGATGCCCAGATCGCTGCGCATGGAAGTTTTGCGGGCGGCAAACAGCCGGGCAAATTTTCGGACAACGCCAGGGTCCAGCCCGCAGACGCGGCAGTTTTCTTCCACATCCACGTCATCAAACCATCCTCTGATGGCCTCGAAGCCGGTAACTCTGGAGGCCAGGTATTCCTCAGCCAGAAGCCCTTCAGCCAGAAGGGTTTTGACCATTGCCTTAAAAAGCAAGGCGTCTGTCCCAGGCCTGAGCTGCAAGTGAATGTCGGCCAGTTTGGCTGTCTCAGTCACCCGTGGGTCCACAACAGCAATGATAGAACCTGCTTCTTTTTTCTTGTTCCTGAGAATTAAAGGGGCCCGGGGGATATCGTGGCTCACCAGGGGATTGGCTCCCCAGAAGACGAGGAAGTCAGAGCCATAAATGTCCGGAACTGCATGCATGTATTGTCGGCCGAAAGCCTTGCCCATAACCCAGAAAAAGCCGGTAAGTTCCTGGGCCAAAGGGCTGTAATGGTTCTTTGACCCTAACCCCTGGAGAAAGCGGACGCCAAAGGCCGCTTCGAAATGGCAACCCTGGCCGCCGCCGCCCATGTAAGCCACAGATTTTGGCCCATGGTTTTTCACGATCTCCCTGAGCCTGCCGGCAATTTCATTAAGGGCGCTATCCCAGGAAACACGCTCAAAGCGGTCTCCCGCACGTTTCAGGGGAAACTTCAGCCGTTGGGGGTTATTCTGGAAATAGGCGATGTTCGCCCCTTTCCGGCACAGGTATCCCTGAGAGCGGAGATTCTCCCGGTCTCCCCTGACTTTGACGATCTTGCTCCCTTTGGTGATGACTTCGAGGCCGCAGTTGTTGAAACAAAGAACACACGAAGTTTTTTTCCACTCGTTCATGGCATGCTCCTGCCTAAGGCCTTTTTATTCTGTCATAGAGATAATGGAGATCATGGCAAAGTAAATAAGGATCATCTCCAAATTAGTTGATCAAATTTTTAATGAAAGCCTATCAAGGGCCCGGAAGGAAAGGTCCGCCTCAGGCGGACGCCGCAAGCATCGGCGGGATATCCACTTTCCATAAACCCCCTGTTTGCCTTCCGCAAAGCGCAGCGGGGGCGGGGAAACAAAGCTTCAAAGAAATTACAGATCCCCCCGCCACAGCTAAGGAGAAATATATGCCTCATGGTTGCAAGTCCGCCTGAGGCGGAACTTTCCTTCCGGGACCCTGAAATCACTGCCCATTTTAAAAAAATGCCAGCTCTTTGGCCCTCAACTAATTTGGAGATGACCCGTAAATAATTTGGCCTTGTAAAACCTACATTAAAAATAATAGCCGGGAGAAAGGTTATGTCAAGGGAATTTTCTACTGACCGTCGCTCACATTCCTTCGTCTTAAGATCATGCGGAGAATATCATCCATGCCCATGCTCAGATGGGAGGTGGCTCGGCTCAGGAAAATGAGGCGTTGGCCGATCCCCCTCCCGCCTGAGCCACAATAAAGGCTGGGGAATAAAAGTGATCGACAACCAGAATTCTTAAAAAGGAAAAGGGACGGACAGGCAGAGGTTAAGTAGCCTTTAAAATATTCTTCGCCCGGGAAATATCTTTTTTGATCTGGGCGATAAGTTCTTCCGGGCTGCGGAAGGCGATTTCGTCGCGCAGGCGCTCCACGAATTCCACCCGTAAGGAATGGCCGTAAATTTCCAGGTCAAAGTTGAGGATATGCACTTCGATGGAGAATTTCTGATCGTGGAAGGTGGGATTCCAACCAAGGTTAGCCACGCCCGCGTATTTCTGGCCTTCGTGATAAGCCCAGGTGGCGTAGATTCCGGGGCGGGGGAAAAGAGCCCCTTCGGGTCTTAAATTAGCCGTGGGGAAACCTAACTGTTTGCTGCCCCGGCCGTGGCCGTGGATCACCTTGCCGGCAAGAAGGTAGTTCCGGCCAAGCATCTTCGCTGCTTCCGGCATTTCTCCTTTCTGGATGAGCTCCCGGATGCGGGTGCTGGAAACTACTGCGCCCCCCACGCGCACGGCTTCAACTACTTCCACGTTGAACCCGAGCTTTCTGCCCAATTCCATGAGCATAGCGATGTTTCCCCGGCGGTCTTTGCCGAAAGTATAGTCGTGTCCCACGAAAAGCTGGCGGATTTTAATCTGATCATAAAGGATGGTTTTAACGAACTCCTCCGGGGTTTGGCTGGCGAATTTCGGGGAGAAATTGGCGCAGATGATTAGGTCAATGCCCTGCTCTGCAATCAAGCGCAGCTTTTCCTTTAAAGGAGTGATCAATAAGGGTTTGCGCTCCGGGGCCAGCAATTCCACTGGATGGGGCTCAAAAGTGTAAATGATGGATTGCCCGCCGATCTCTCCGGCTTTCTCCTTGACCCTCTGGAAGATGCGCTGGTGGCCTACGTGCACCCCGTCATAATTCCCGATGGTCAGGACCGGATTTTTAAATTCGCGCTTGAAATCTTTCTCTTTCCTGATTATTTCCATAATTCTTTTCTATCAATGGATGAGGCTGAAATCAATCTGTCGGCGCTCCAGGTTGGCCGCATCCACCCTCACTCTCACTCGATCTCCCAGGCGATAAGTCTTTTTGCTTCTCTCGCCCATAAGCGTGTGCTTCGCTTCCAAAAACCGGTATCGGTCTTTGGGGAGCCGGGTCAGGCGGACCAGCCCTTCGATGAAGAAGCCCTCCAGTTCCACGAAGATTCCGAAGGAAAGAACGCCGGAGATGTAGCCGTTGAATTCCTGGCCGACTTTATCCCTCATGAACTGCACTTTCTTGCGGTCAACAATCTCCCGTTCGGCCTCCATGGCTACCCGTTCCCGCCGGGAAGAATTCTCGGCGATCTGCGGCAGCTTCTTCTCCCAGCGCTCGCGCCGTTTTTCCGTCATTTTGCCGGACTTGAGCGCTTCTTTCAGAAGGCGATGGACCACCAAGTCCGGGTAGCGGCGGATAGGAGAAGTGAAGTGCAGGTAGTGGGGGGAGGCCAGGGCAAAATGGCCCTGGCCTTTTTCCGAGTAGCGGGCCTGTTTCATGCACCGGAGGAGCAGGTAATTAATGGGCTTCTCTTCCGGTTTTCCCCGGGCCTTCGTAAGAAGCCGCTGGAAGGCCAGGGGATGAAGTTCTTTCTTGTAAATTAATCGATAGCCCAGGTGGGAGACGAATTCTTTGAACTCGGCAATTTTCTTTTCATCCGGTGGCTCGTGCACCCGCCGCAAAAAGGGAACTTCTTCCCGGCTGAGAAATCCGGCCACTGCTTCATTGGCCGCGATCATGAATTCTTCGATGATCTGGTGGCCGATGTGCCGCTCAGCCCGGACGATTTCTTCAATCTGCCCCTGGACGTCCAAAATCACCTGGGGCTCGGGCAGGTCAAAGTCTATGGAGCCCCGCTCCATCCTTCGGGCGCGGATCGCCCCGCAAAGAGCGGCCATGGTCTTAAGGTCTTCAGCAACGGACGGATAGATAGAAATAAATTCCGGATTGTGGTTAAGCAGAATTTCCTTGGCCATAGTATAGGTGAGGCGGGCCTGGCTGTGGATGACGCTTGGGAAAAAATCTGCGCCGGTCATCCGCCCCTGCCGGTCAAATTCCATGGCCACGGTCATGGTCATACGGTCTTCTTGCGGGTTAAGGCTGCAGATGCCGGTAGAAAGCCGGGGTGGCAGCATGGGCAGGGCGCGTTCAGGAAAATAGACGCTGGTGCCCCGCTGGAAAGCTTCCTGGTCGAGAATCGATCCTTCCTTTACGTAATGGCTGACGTCGGCAATGGATACTAAGAGGCGGAAACCCCCTCCGGACAAGCGGGAAATGGCCACGGCGTCGTCAAAGTCGCGGGCCGTCTCTCCGTCTATGGTGAAAAAATTCAGGGATCGCAAATCTTTTCTGCCGGCAAATCCCCCGGCAGAAATTTTTTGAGGGATGGCCGCGGCTTCCTTAAGGACTTCCGCAGGAAAAGCATCCGGCAGATCGTGCTTATGGATGATGATCTCCGAATCCAGGCGGGGATCATCGGGGTCGCCGAGGACTTTCAGAATTCTTCCTTCAGGGCCTTCCTGTCTGGTCGGATAGCTGGTGATCTCAGCCAGTACGATATTGTTTTCCCGGGCTTTGCCTGCGGCCTTCTTGGGGATGCGGATTTCTCGGGCAAGACGATGGTCGTCGGGGACGACGAAATTATATTTGGCCCCGGCCATATAACGCCCTACAACCCGCAGATGGGCGCGCTCCAGAACTTCTACAGATCGGGGCCCACGTTTTTGTCCCCGGTCTTTTGGGCTTAGATGGATGGCCACCCGGTCGCGGTGCATCAGATCCCGGACTTCCTGCCGGCCAAGGAAAATGTCTTTAAGATTGGAATCTTCAGGCACCAGAAAGCCGAACCCATCCCGGTGCAACTGCACCCGGCCTACGATAACCTTGGCCGGCGCAGGCAAACCATAATGCCTGCGGTCGAGCTTGACGATTTTTTGGGCTTGAATTAGATCCTGCAACATCCGACGCAGC
>JASEHN010000260.1 GCA_030018715.1 Thermodesulfobacteriota bacterium
TTTTGAAAAATATTTGTAGTATACTTTATATATTTTTCAACCTTTGTCAAGGAAATTTTTTGAAAAAAATCACCCTTTTTATACTGTCTGAATTGCAGACCTAAGCCCATTTTAATTTGACTAAAAATTTCATTCCAATTATATTAAAAAAAGCTTTAGGTTCCTGGGCAAGAAAGCAAGGAGAAGGATATTTTAACATGATTGTTTTACATGCCGGAGTTTTTGGGGGAGATTTTCTTCTTTGGGGTGAAATTCCTCTGACACCTGAGACTCCTCCAAAACCGAAGCGTAAGCGAAAAGGTGTTTTGGGGACCCCTGCTGTTTTTGGGGAACCTCTTCCCTATGATGCTGGAGTAGAAGGACTATCCACCGCTCTTACAGCGGCTGGGTTTAATTTCCCGGTCAATAAGCGATCTACCGAATCCATAATCATCTGGCTGCCAACAGTTGGGTCCAAACCGATCCCTTCCAGTCCATTGATTGCTGAACATTCAGAGCCCACGGATAAAGCTACCCTCACTCCCTGGATGGTGACCGCCCTCCCTCTTTCCAGCGAAAAGACAGTGGAATTCCTCTGCGCTTGTGTGGGTAAACAAACTTTGGCATCTGGGGTCATCGTAGGTAAAGACCTTGGTTTTTGGGTGCAGGCTATGCGCTTCGCCGGGGCCCTCGTGGCCCGGCAGCAGTTCCTTCCCGGAATTACTGAAGAGAAAGGAACCTCTTCAGCCGGCTGGAAACCGTTGATTTACGGGCCTGACGCTGACCGTCTGGCCAGCCTTGCCCAAGCGATGCCGGCAGTCTCACGGGCGATAGTTCGCCTGGAAGGGAAAAAAAGCATATCCTCGGACAAACCCCCAGAACCATCTTCAGCATCTGCGCTCACCCATTTTATCGATAACATAGTCGATTCTCTCGTCCGCCCTACGAATTTTGCAATGAACAAGAGCGGTTCAGGGAAGACTCAGGCCTCCTTCGCCAGCCTTCATGACCAGTGGTTGCACGCCTTGCGCTCTTGGCCAGGTATTATGTTGGGCGATCCAGTGGAGCTGGCTCGGTTTGTAGCCCAGGTAAAAGAGTGGCAACGTCCCGTAACCACTTCGACCGCTACACCCTTCCGGCTATACTTCCGCCTTGAAGAACCCAATGGGAAAGGGGAGATTACCGAGATAACCAGGGAGGCGCAAGATTCCTGGTATGTCCGGTACCTGCTGCAGGCCGCTCACGATCCCAGCCTGCTTATACCTGCGCAAGAAGCATGGAAGTTAAAAGACGGGGCAAGGAAAAGAGGAAAGGATGGCTTGTCTCTGCTCCAGGCTGGGGGCAAAGTCCGTGAATACCTGCTGTTGTCCCTCGGTCAGGCTGCGGGGATCTGCCCGCGAATCGAGGCCAGCCTGGCTAAATCCAAACCGGAGGGTTATAAACTCGACGACGCCGCTGCCCATGAATTTCTTACCCAGAAGGCGCTTGCTCTGGAACAAGCCGGCTTTGGCGTAATGCTGCCGGCTTGGTGGACAGGCAAGGGAACAAAGGTTCGCCTGACGGCCCGGGCCAATGTGCCGGCCCCGAAGATGCAAGGCGGCAGCGGACTTGCCCTCGAGGAAATCGTGCATTTTGATTGGGAAGTAGCCCTGGGGGGCGAGAAGCTTACCCTGGAGGAGCTCCAGGCCCTGGCCAGACTCAAAGCTCCCCTCATCAGGCTACGTGGGCAGTGGGTCCAGGTAAACGCCGCGGAGATCGAAGCAGCGCTGGCCTTGTGGCGGAAGAAAGGCACGGGCCAGGCAACTGTCCGCGAAATTGTCCGGATGGCCTTAGGAGCGGGAAAAATTCCCGGCGATATTCCGCTCACAGGGATCACGGCGGCAGGATGGATTTCCGATCTTCTGGCCGAATTAGAGGGGCGTACTCCCTTCCAGGAATTACCCGTGCCCTTGGGGTTTCGAGGCGTCTTACGCCCCTATCAAGTTCGGGGCTATTCCTGGCTGGCCTTTTTGCGGCAGTGGGGCCTGGGAGCATGCCTGGCCGATGATATGGGTCTGGGCAAAACCATCCAGATGCTGACGCTCATCCAAAAGGAATGGCAGATGGACGGCCAAAGGCCGGTGCTTCTGATCTGCCCCACATCCGTGGTCAGCAACTGGCAGAAGGAAGCAGCCCGCTTCACGCCTGACTTGCCGGTCATGGTACATCACGGCATAGCCAGGATGAGAGGGGAAGATTTCAGGGGAAAGGCCATGAAGCACGCCATGGTCATCTCCAGCTATGCCTTGCTACACCGGGACCTGGAAGTTCTGAAGGAGGTTCCCTGGTCGGGAGTGGCGCTCGACGAGGCCCAGAACATCAAAAACCCGGAAACCAAGCAGGCCAGGGCTGCCCGGGCATTCAAGGCCGATTATCGCATCGCCCTCACCGGCACACCGGTGGAGAATAATGTCGGGGACCTATGGTCAATTCTGGAATTCCTCAACCCCGGATTTCTTGGTTCCCAGGCTGAATTCAAGAGATCTTTCTTTGTTCCTATCCAGGCTGGCCGAGACCCGGAGGCCATGGAGAAGTTAAAGCGACTAACCGGGCCGTTCATCCTTCGCCGGCTTAAAACGGACAAATCCATCATCGCCGATCTCCCCGAGAAGATGGAAATGAAAGTCTTCTGCCCGTTGATGAAAGAGCAGGCGTCCCTTTATGAAGCAGTGGTGAAAGAGACCATGAAAGCGCTCGATGCGGCCGAGGGCATGAAGCGTAAAGGCCTCGTTCTGGCGACCCTCTCTAAACTCAAGCAGGTCTGCAACCATCCGGCCCAGTTTCTGGGGGACAATTCACCCCTTCCGGGGAGATCGGGGAAACTGGCCCGCTTGACCGAAATGGTGGAGGAAATGATCGCCGTGGGCGACCGGGCCCTGGTTTTTTCCCAGTTTGCCGCGATGGGTGAAATCCTTAAGCGGCATCTGCAGGAGACTTTCGGCCGGGAAGCGCTCTTTTTACACGGGGCAGTTCCCAGGAGCCATCGAGACCGCATGGTCGAACGCTTCCAGAGTGAAGAGGATGGCTTGAATATATTCATCCTTTCCCTCAAAGCCGGGGGCACGGGCCTGAACCTGACCCGGGCCAGCCATGTGTTTCACTTTGACCGCTGGTGGAATCCCGCTGTGGAAGATCAAGCGACCGACCGGGCCTTCCGCATCGGGCAGACCAAGAATGTCCAGGTGCACAAGTTCATCTGTGCGGGCACTCTGGAAGAAAAAATCGATGAGATGATCGAGCGAAAAAAAGGGATCGCGGAAAAAGTGGTCGGGACGGGCGAAGGCTGGCTGACCGAGCTTTCCACCGCCGAACTCAAAGACCTTTTCACCCTGAGAAGGGAAGCCATAGGAGAATAGCATGGGCCGCTGGGGTTATTTCGGTTTTTTTGCGCCATCCATTCCCCGTAAAACCAAAGGAGGCATCAAAGCCCAGTCCCAAAGGGGAACTTTCGGGGAAAGCTGGTGGGCCAAACGCTGGATTGCCGTGCTGGAGAGCTTCAACATTGGAGCGCGGTTAGGCCGGGGCCGTTCTTATGCCCGCAGCGGCCAGGTTCTTTCCGTTGAGATCGAAAAGGGCCAAGTAAAAGCAAAAGTTCAGGGATCCCGACCCAAACCGTATGAGGTCTCGATCCATATCAAGGCAATTACCCCTTCCGACTGGCAAAAGCTGGCCAGAGCGTTGTCTCGTCAGGCAATCTTTACAGCGAAACTCTTAGGCGGAGAGATGCCGAAGGACATAGAGGAGATTTTTAAAGATGCAGGTTTGTCGGTTTTCCCCGAGAAATTGAAGGATCTACAGACGAACTGCTCTTGCCCGGACTGGTCCAACCCTTGCAAGCACATTGCCGCTGTCTATTACCTTCTGGGCGAAGAGTTCGACCGTGACCCATTCTTGATCTTCAAACTCCGCGGGATGGCCCGCGATGAGCTGCTCAAGATTTTGAGCCTGCCTGCCAAAAAAAATACCAAAGAGAAAGTCCGGCCCAAGCCATCCCCCTCCCGGGAGCAAGGAGAAATGGGCCTGCCCTCTGAGCCGCTGACTTCGGAGGCCGCTAACTTTTGGAATGGCGGAAGTTTACCTGAGGATTTCTTGGGTGAGGTGCAAATCCCTCCGGTTTCGGCAGCTCTGGTTAGAAGACTGGGGAAATTCCCCTTCTGGCGGGGGGAAGAGTTTTTATTAGAAGCGATCAAGCCGATTTACTCCAGCGCAGCCACCCAGGGGATGGAGGTATTTCTCGGCGAAAAAAATAGCCCGGAGCCTCCTCAAAAGTAGTTCGGTGAAGAAGATGAAATATACTGGGGCGGGGGCGGAGATTGGGCGTTATTTGGGGGTTATGACATCGGCAGTGGAAAAAGGAGCAAGTAAAATGCCAAGCACGTTCTGCACGAACGTCCCCGTCCCCCGTGGAGCGACCTCAATTCTTAATCCAAATAATTGGAGCGTCGCAAAGCCTGGTGTTATGTGGAGTGGGGTGCGTGATTATTTTCTTTAAGCAAAATTGACAACTGGAACTGAGCGATTAACTGCAAAACTTTTTTTGTGCAACTTAATGCGCTCAATTTCATGAAGTGTTTCTGCCTCAAGATAACTTTCTCCGCAGTGTGGGCATGTAATAACAGGGACATTTTCTATGACCAATATGTCCCTGCCCTTACCGTAAGTCCTAGCAACCCTGCGGATACGGGCACCCTGTTTCCCGCAATTATCACAAATCATTTCTCTCCCTCTTGCGATAGAAATATTATGGTACATATACTGTAATAATAACCAACTTGCCTGTTGGACTCAATTTGGCTACAACTTCAACTTCACCGCCGGAAAGAGATTGTCCATTTATTCGATATTTCCACTCGGCAGTTACTTTGTCCTTCTGTCTTTCCAAAATCTTTCCGGTAAGAATACAACCTTCAACATCAAAGATGGACAGATCATCATCGTTCATCTCCTCTTCAGCGTGGATTGACATTATGTATTCCCGCCTGCGTATCTTGTCTCGCATCTCTTTCAAAATGCGGTCGAACATCTATATCCCCTCATTGTTTTTATGTCCTCACGCACCCCATTATCACATAACGGGGCGCCCGGGTTCCC
>JASEHN010000259.1 GCA_030018715.1 Thermodesulfobacteriota bacterium
CGTATCGCCATAGGACAGGCACAATCCATACGGGATCCTTTTCCTCAACCTGTTGGGCTATAGATGTCAGAGAGCTTGTCAAGTTTCGAGCCGTGACGATGTTTGAATCCACAACAATCATAGACGACCTTCTCGTTTAGCTCGATCAATAAATTCCGCTGTCAAGACCGTCCGGGTCTGCACCGGAGCCGGAAATCTCACTGGATGAAAACGCCCCATCCTCTCCTCAAAAACCACTATCGCCTGTTGAGTCATGGAACGACGGTTTCTTTCCGCTTCACGTTTTAACCACTCATGGACTTCACGGGGTACATCTTTTATCAACAAGGCGGGCATAGCATACCTCCGATATCTTTTTGGTATAATAATACTATCACTCCGTTGATATGTCAATTCACTCAATATCCTTGTCCAATCTGGCAAGTTTCAAGCCCATGTTCCCTTCCATACAACAACCACTTAATCACAATATTGCAAGCCTGCCCCCACAGCCTTCCTCATTTTATGCTCGCCATAGTTTACCTTTTCACAGACTGCCTATTTTCTTTAGCTCTAACCGTGGTTGAATAGGGGCTTGCCCTATTAGTTTATGATGATCCTATCGTTTATGCTACGCCCCATTTATCATTCAAAGCTTATCAACGAAATTCTTTCCCATCTCCAGAAAGAACAGGTGGACTTAAATTGATTCGAAGATCCGAAGCCATTTTTGCTCTTTCTGCTTCGGGTATATGGGTAAGTAGGTAGTTTAGTAGATCTTCCTGTCGGGGCTGTCCGAAAACCATTCGGTATAAAGTCAAAGAGTGTTTTAGATATCTTAGGCGATCGAGGTCCCGGCTTAAGGGCAACGCTGGAACGTGGCGGACTATTTTATACCCTCCCGAAATCTCGAAAATCCAATAGGGAATTAGATCCGTTTCCTCCCCGTATTCTTTTTTCGCAAGGCCAAAAAGGATTGACCAGGGGTCCTCTCCCAGTGTGATTTTCCCGGCCAGCGCAGAGATTGGATATGCCTTTGCGATATTACGCCGGATCGCAAGACCTTTGTAACGGTGGATTCGTCCCTCACGCTGCTCTAAATCCACAGGATTGGATGGCAGATTCCAATGATATATTTCATGGCAATATTGGTGAAAGTCCAATCCTTCTTGTCCGATGGAGGTGGTGGCGAGGATAAAGGGTCTAAATGGTGAATTAAAAGCCGCTCGAACATGGTCCTTCCTTGCCAGTTCCCCCCCTCTTCATCCTTTTCATCGCCAAAGCGAAGGGCGAAAGAACAGCGCAGCCGGCGCTTTTCTTGTTTGATTTCATTCACATTTTTCAACTGAAATTCATCAAAGCTCAGAGGAACGGTTTTCAGGGAAAGAGCCTCCAGGATTGTGTTCGAAATTTCCTTAAATGCCTTTTCCTTTTTGGCATCGACGAGGCCCTGGGCTTCTCGTAGGACATGGATGTACTCCTCCATGACCGATTGGAGGTTTCCATTGACGCAATAATCCAAAGCGTTCTCCCAAAAACGGGATTCATCGAGGAGCCGGAGGCTTCGGATCATGGCGATGGAATCAGGTCGATTGAAAAGGGAACGGAAGCCAAGGGCGATCCTGGCCGCCGCAGCAAGAAGGTGGGCTTTAACGTCATCCGCTGAGTGATCAGCCCTTACAAAGGATCTCCACAACGCCCGCAAAGCAGTAACTGCCGGCGAGGCAAGCGCCACTTTGGCCAAAACATCAACTAGGTCCGAGGGCGGTTTGCCACTGATCGTCTCTTTTCCGAAGAAACAATTCTGGAACTGAGCAATATGGTCACCAAAGTTCGAGTCGCCCTCGTCCTCTCCTCGGCCAGTCAACATATTGCTCCAGAGTAGGTCATTATTTTCCGTCTCGAACCATTTGCGCACATCTACTCCAAAATGTTTAGCATCAAGTTGGGCTAACACCGCCCAATACCAACGCTCGTCTTCCCTGCCCCCCTGATCGATAAAATCACCGATCAAAGGGGCAATCATCTGTTGAATTTTCCCGGAAATTGCCTCAATCACTCTTTCGAGGGATGGGGTAACCCCGCCTGAGGCCAACCCCGTACAAATTTCCAAAGGATCGATGAGGGAGGCTAGTGACAAACAAGGATAGATTAAAGAGAAATTGGCCATTCCAGTGTGTCTTGCCTCAGAAAATGTAAAATTGATCAACCCCTTTCGCTTTCTTCGCTCCTCATATTTGGTGTCTGGTTCGCTGGACGAGACCATCTGACGCTCGGCCTCGTAGCTACAAAGGGTAGCGATTACTTTCGGAACGACCTGCCACGAGGAGAAAACTAAGGCCTTGCTAAGGTCTTTCAAGCTCGGAACGGAATAAGGGCCTTGAGATAACTCATAATAAGGAAGGCTTGGGGGAATCCAAAGTAACTTCCATGCTCCTTTCCCTATGCTTTGGTCAGTCAATGTGCGAAGTTTGGCATTGGTCGGATCAACTCGCCGGTATGAATTGATTTCCGCCCAATTGAGCAGTTGAGGCTCCGCATGAGCAAGAGCAGTTCGAAGGCCTTCATCCAAAGCTCCCTCTTCGATCTTATTCACGAGCTTTCTCTTGATCTGGTAGGAATCATCCATCAAATTGAGGAGATAGGGCACGGATTTCCAGTATTCAAGGGGATCATTCGCTTCCAGTGCCGTGGCCACGCGGTCCACGGCGGCGAAAGCCTTTATGTCTTCGGGGGAGAGATGGCCGAGATCATTCCTGGATTCAACGAGCATCCCGTTCCTGTCACCTGTAACCGAAAGCCTTTCCGTGCGGATCATGACCTTTCGAAGTTTCTTCTCGACCGCCTCTTTAGCCTGCAAAATTCCTTCATGAGATTTACTGGCAACCAAGTACAATTCTTTTCGGTACCTTTCAAGTTCAGTTTTAAAGGCCTTCGTTTCCTCTTTGGAATTGAATAGAAAATCTGCGGTCTGGATAAAGTCCTTGTAGTGTTCGTCGCCCTCCGCTTCGTCATAGGCAGTGTACATCTTGTAGGGAGTAGCGGATAGGAGAATAATTTTCGCATTCCTCGCCTGGGTATCCTTAAAGTTGAAAAGGGCTTGTGCAAGGCAAGCCACCTCATTCTCCGCGTCTCTTTCGAGAAGGTACTTAAAGCGTTGAAATTCGTCCAAGATTACGATGTCCGGCTCCAGGGCATGGACACAGCTTTCCGCTAGGAGGCGACGAAGATCACCGATGAGGATGTCCCGTTGCTGCCTTTCCTCCTTGGGAATGTTTCCCTGATAACGGTAATGAGAGAAGCACTCGATTAATTTGCCAAGCCTCGTAATAAGCTCCTGGCGTTTTTTAATTTCCGTGCGAAAGGTTTCCGCTAGTCCCCAGTCTATTTCACCCCTGGGAAACCCTCCTATCATATCCCGCCAGTTTTCCTTCCCCATGCCGCATTGGAAGAGGTTCTTTGGACCGGCTTCATTTCCAAAGAACCCGCCTTGCTTCAAAATATGATAAAGCAAGGCCCTTTCGTAACCGAGGCCGCTGGATGATCGCAGATCAAAGGATGTCCCTGGCGTAAATGAGGCAAAATTCAGTTTTCGATCCTGGAATTGGTGGAGATGGAGGGGGAGCAAGGTCATCCGCGTGGCTATCGTCATCTCCCGGTCTGGGGTAATATTCAACCGGTTAACATTCTGACGGGC
The DNA here is from genome assembly GCA_030018715.1 of Thermodesulfobacteriota bacterium. Lineage (GTDB taxonomy): Bacteria > Desulfobacterota > SM23-61 > SM23-61 > SM23-61 > JAHJQK01. The sequence goes on from JASEHN010000259.1 coordinate 3,677, forward strand.
AATATCTTGATTTGCGCAAATGTATATGATGTCGATTCTTTGGACTTGATCCCATAGCTGGTCGACGGCTTTTGCTATGAGCCCTCTTGCCACGAAGGTTTTGCCGAGGCCGACTTCATCCGCGATGAGAAAGCGATTGACCTTGTCTGGATCCTCATAGAGACGGCGATATACATATTCAACGCTCTGCCTTTGGAAATCCTTGAGGCCGGCGAGTATACGCTCTACATTTGGTCGTTGTTCATTACTGTTCATGGGGCAAACCTTTTCTCTTCGTTCCTTAAGGCCAAAAATGCTTCCCATACCTGATCAAATTCTTCGGGAAGAATTGATTGGGTTTCTTCGGTTTGTTTCAGGTCATCAACCAATCGGGCAATCCGATCCAGTTTTTCCTTGTTTCGGCTATAGGCTCGGACCATTTCCTCCAGCAATTGAAGGGGTGGAAAGAGATGTCCCGCCTTGGCTCCTTCCTTTTCTTGTAGGAGGGACAGATAAAGATTGTCCATAGCTCCGCAATGGGGATCTTCTGAAAGAAGAAATAGCAGATAACGAACAAAGCGGTCTTTATCGGAAATGATGCTTCTCATAATCATTTTGTCTCGGTCCGCGGGCATTCCTTCAACCGGTAGGTTCAAAACAAAAGAAATTCCTGCCTTTTCTTTTTGTAACTGGGCTTCGAGATGAAAAGCGAAAAAGGTGCTCAAACCAACTGGAGATAAATCGACAAAAGCCAGCAACTCACCCTTTTGGAGGGAAGCGACATCCTGAGCATTATTGGCCGCAAGTGAAATTGGGTAGCAGGTACCGAGCACGTTATCCATTCCGAATGAAAAAGAGGCTCTCGCTTTCAGGGTGATTGTATACCCCCTTTCCGGGCTGTGTGTGATCTGACCTTGTATTCCTGCGGCGGAAATGGTTTGTCGGGCATTTTCAAGAATAGTTTCAAGCTGTTTAGAAAGGGCCGTCTCTTTGGATTTTTCTATTCGCTTGTACGGCCTGAGCATAGAATAAAAGGATTGATGCTGGCTTTCCTTTCCCAGGAAACTGTCAATGCCTACCTTACTTCTTCTCCCTGTCATTTGGGTCATAAATTCAACGTTCTCGCCCGACCATGCTTTTTTAGTCGCATTGGCTGAGCCCGAGAGCACAATGGCATCCCACCCTTCCTCAAAGATGACCAGCTTGGCATGAAGCCCGGAAAGATCAGTAAGGTTTGGAGAGGGGGATTTTTCTTCGTCACCCATTTCTCCTGGTTTTTCAGCTGCCACATCCATCACATAAATCTGGCAATTTTTCTCTATATTTTGTATTAGTTCCTCTGGTAGCTCATCCAGACTCTCTTCCCGCGAGATGAGAATATTATCATTGCCTGATCCCAACAGATTGCGAATTGGATCTTCTCCCAGAAAGGGAGAAACCAGCAGTGTGCGGGA
>JASEHN010000261.1 GCA_030018715.1 Thermodesulfobacteriota bacterium
GATCTCTGTGCCCTCTGTGGCTAATTTAAAAACAGGAGTAATAAATGCGCGCCGAATCTTTTGATTTTTTGAAGGCTCTGGCCGAAGTCCCCAGTCCCTCCGGCCATGAGCAAGCCGCCCAGAAGGTCTTCCGAGAATACATCCGCGGCCACGTTGATGAAGTGCAAACTGACGTATTGGGAAATGCTTCCGGCCTGATAAAGGGACGGGGAAAAGGCAAGCCCACGGTCATGCTCGCCGGCCATTGCGATGAAGTAGGGTTCATGGTGAAATATATCGACGAAAACGGATACCTTTATTTTGCTCCAATCGGTGGAATCGATGATCAACTTCTTCCGGGAAAGCGCGTCTTCATCCATGCCCAGAATGGGCCTATCATGGGTGTGGTGGGCCGTAAACCCATCCATCTCATCGACCCTAAGGACCGGGAAAAAGTGGTCCAGGTTCACAACCAGTTCATCGACATTGGGGCCAAGAATAAAAAGGAAGTTTCACGGGTCATCAAGATCGGGGATGCTGTAACCTTTGCCGGGGGTTTGGAAAAACTTATAGGGGACCGGGTTGTTTCGCGGGGGTTCGACGACAAAGTGGGAAGTTTCGTGGTTGCGGAAGCGCTGCGCAGGGTTGGCGAGAAGAAGGAACGCCCCTGGTGTACGGTCTATGGCGTTTCCACGGTTCAAGAAGAACTTGGCTTGCGGGGAGCGACCACCAGCGCTTATCAGATTCAGCCTGATGTTGGCATCGCCGTGGAGGTTGGACATGCCAGCGATTATCCGGATGTGGAAAAAAAACGCGTTGGGGAGTATAAGCTGGGAGCAGGCCCCATCATCGCCCGCGGCGCCAATATTAATCCTGCGGTTTATGAACTACTCATAAAAACAGGGAAAAAAAACAAAATCCCCGTGCAGATCCTCGGCGCCCCCCGGGCCACGGGAACCGACGCCAACGTCATCCAGCTTTCCCGCAAAGGAGTAGCCACCGGCCTGGTCAGCATTCCCTTGCGCTATATGCATACGCCCACAGAGGTCCTTTCCCTCAAAGACCTCGAAGCCGCCTGTCGCCTTTTGGTGGGGTTCATTTATGAGTTAAGAGAGGATATGAATTTTATACCCGGGTGATTTTGTTTAAACCTAAAGAATTGGAGAAGAATCAGTGTCCCCTCGAATTCTTGAACCCTTTATTTTTATTCTTTCTCGGCAATCTTATACTTTTTCATCTTATAGCGCAGGACACGCTCGCTGATGCCGAGCTCCGCGGCTGCTTTCGTCTGCACGCTGCTGCTTTTCTCCAGAGCGTTAGTGATCATTTGACGTTCAATCTCCTCCAAAGCCGCTGGAAGATTCCGGCTCTCCCGGGCGCGTTCCAAAGCAGCCTCCACCTTGCTCTCGCGCAGGTGCAAAGGTAAGTCCTGGACGGTTAAAATTTCCCCGCGACATAAAACTACAGCCCGTTCTATGATGTTTTCCAGCTCCCGCACGTTTCCCGGGAAATGATAATTCATGAGCAAATCCCGAACTTCTTTGGATAAGGAAGCCACATTTTTCTTGTTTTCCAGGTTGTATTTCTTGAGAAAATATTCCATCAGCGGCGGGATGTCCTCCTTCCTCTCCCGCAGGGGAGGTAAAGAAATAGTCACTACATTAAGGCGGTAATACAGGTCTTCGCGGAACGCCCCTTTCTGAATGGCCTCCTCCAGTTTGCGGTTGGTGGCCGCAATTACCCGTACATCGCTCTTAATGGTCTGGTTGCTTCCCAGACGTTCGAACTCTTTCTCCTGAAGGACTCGCAGGAGCTTCATCTGCAAAGAGGGAGAAAGGTCTCCGATCTCATCCAAAAAAATCGACCCGTGGTCAGCTTGCTCGAAGCGGCCGACCCTGCGGGCCACGGCTCCGGTGAAAGCTCCTTTTTCGTGGCCGAAAAGCTCGCTCTCCAGCAGATTTTCCGGCAGGGCAGCGCAGTTGACCTTGACCAATGGTTTATCCGCCCTAAGGCTGGAATAATGGATGGCCCGGGCGATGAGTTCCTTTCCCGTGCCGCTTTCCCCCAGGATTAAGACCGTGGCCTGACTCTGGGCCACTCGCCCCGCCAGGTTAAGGGCTTCTTCCATCTGCCGGCTGGTGGAGACGATAAAATCAACCTTGAATTTTTCCTTAAGCTGTTCTTTCAGTTCCCGGTTCTCCAGCCCTAATCTTACCTCTCTTTCCACCCGCTGGATCAGGAGAAGGAGTTCATCCAGGTCAATGGGTTTGGTCAGATAATCATAAGCTCCTTCTTTCATGGCGGTAACCGCTGTCCCCACTGTTCCATAGGCGGTCATGATGACTACTACCGTCTCCGGGTTTAATCTCTTTATTTCTTTTAGCAATTCAATCCCTTCCATCCCGGGCATGCGGTAGTCCGTAATAACGAGATCAAAAGTTCCGCTTTTAAGCTTCTCCAGAGCTTTCGGCCCATCTTCCGCGGCCATGGCCCCGAACCCCTGTTTCACCAGGAATCCTGCAAGCATCTCCCGCTGGACTTTCTCATCATCGACGATTAAAATCTGCATTTTTGCGGCTGCGTTCATTCTTTCTCCCGCGGCACTGGCAAAGAGACCTGAAAAGTTGTCCCCCGGCCGGCCTCGCTTAACACCTCAATTGTTCCTCCATGATCCTTAATTATTTTGTGAGCCAGGGGCAAGCCCAGCCCCATCCCTTTCTCTTTGGTAGTAAAATAGTAGTCGAATATCCGCCGCAGGTTTTCCGGCGGGATGCCCTGGCCCGTGTCGGAAATCTCCATGATAATTTCCCCTCCGGCATGTAACCTTGCTGCAAGGCCCAATTGCCCCCCATCGGGCATGGCCTGGAGGGCATTGTTTACTAAGTTCCATAAAGCTTCCTGCATGCGCTGGCGGTCGAGCTTAAGAAGCGGGAGGTTTGGCGCGATTTCTTCCTTCAGGATGACTTTCTGCTGCTCGGCTGCTTCCCGCGCAAGCAGACTAATATTTTTAAATATTTCCCCGACCTGAACCTCCTTAAGGTCTAAACTTGCCGGGCGGGTGAAGAAAAGAAATTGTTCGACGATTTCGTTTACCCGTTTTACTTCCCCGCGCAGGACTTCGGTGAACCGATTATATTCACTCTTTGCTTCCTGATGTGCCGGGGCGAATTCCCGCTGCAGACGCTGGATGGCCATGCCGATGGCGTTTAACGGGTTACGGATTTCATGGGCAACGCCCGCGGCCAGGTTGGCCAGGGAAGACAGTTTTTCGGATTGGTGGATCCTCTCTTCCATTTCCCGAACCTTGGCCAGGTGGCGGTTTTCCACGCGGTATATGACAGTAACTCCCAAGCCCCCGAAGATTAAAAGCAGCAGGCTGAACAGAAGGATATTACGCTGGTCGGCGGCAATAATCTGCTCCACCCTCTCAGTGGAGAGCCCGACACGCAGGGCCGCCCGGGTTTTCCTGTCCAGGGCCACCACTTTGGCCACTTCCAGAATTTCCGGTCTTTTTAGTCTTTCCGTCTGGATTGCTGAGGCAGCTTTTAGAAAAAGCTGCTGGATGAAAACGCTCTCTTCTTTCTTCCCGATTTTCTGCGGGTTCGTATCAGCCCAGATTTCCGAGTCGTCCCCCTGGAAAGTAATATATTTCGTTTCTCCCTTATCTCTCCATTCCTCGATCACTTCCTGGAGAATGACCCTCCGCCTGAAAATATGAATGGCCGCCTCATCCGCCCGCAGAATCAGAATCCCCTTCCCGGCTTTCCGGACGATTGCTACATTAAGATGATTCATTTGGCCGGTCTTTAACTTTTCCGAACGCTCAATGGCGTAGAAAGCCTTACCTTCCAGGAGGTGTTGGTAAAAGGGTTTTGGCTTATTTACTGATGAACCCGCAGGGCGGCGGCTGTATAAGAATTTCTCCCCGGAGGCGATCACTTCTATTCCTGAAAAATGTTCCGCCGCTCCCAATTTTTTAAATTCGTTCTCCCCGGGTGCGAGGCTGCCCAATTCCTGATCGATTTGAAAAGCAGCTTCCAGGATTAGATCGACGACCGACTCGTCCAGTGTCCAAAAATTTATTGGAGTTATAAAAATGGAAGCATCAGGAAAAGCCTCAACCGCACTCAAGGAAGCAACGATGTTCTGGGCGCTCTTCTCCATGCCGGCGATCAGAGCCGAACCTTCATCAAAGAGCATGCGGTAAAGGTTATCTTTGGCGCGTTTGGCCTCGTATGCGCCGTTGGCCACCAGGAGAAGGGCCAGGAGACCCCAGATGATAAGAAGATTGAAAGGGCGAAAAAACCAGCGTCCCTTGGGCTCCAGTTTTTCCTTGGATAAGGCCATAGCCGAGAGTTGATTCCTCTATTCTCTTCCGATTTCTCGCCCCCATCCTGGCATCATTCGCGGGCCGGGCAATCCCCGAAAACCAAACGCCGGAGGCAAGAGTTTTATCTGCTCGGGAGTAAGGACCTGGCGCATCTCCAATTGGTAAAGAACCGTGCGCTCCTGGAGCTTGGATTCCAGGCTGGATATCTCCCGTTGTTTGGCCAGGACTTGATCTGGTTCTGCCTGGGGGTTTTCCAGAAGATCCTTCAGGTCGAACCGGCCTATTACTAATTCATTCCTCAAGACCAGGGTATCCCGCAAGTAGGATTCACGTAACTTCTGAAGGCGAATGGTCTGTTCTTCGGTAAGGTTTAGACGCCGGGCCCAGTCGATCATTGGACCGGGCATGGGACCCATCATCCCTTTCCGTTCGCGAAACTCCGGCCCTTTCCCCCAGAAAAAATCTTGTCCCCTTTTCTCCTGTGGCCCTTGACTGAAAGCAAAAGCAGGGAGAAACATCAGTAAGCAGAATACAAAAAATATTCGTAAGGTCATCTTCATCTATAATTTTTCTTAAAAAATTTGTATCTGCTTAGAGTTTTGAAAAAATGGTGTGACCGCTCCTGTTTGGGCCCGGGGGCCGGAGCGGAACGCGCCGGAAGCATCGGTCGGGATTCCTCTTGGCCAGGAGGATCAAAGTTTGTTTCCTCCATAGGAGGTGGGGGGTATCTTCCCCACCCCATCCACGGAGAAATCGGCGCCTTATGATTCCAAGCGGGCCGGTCTGGCC
>JASEHN010000262.1 GCA_030018715.1 Thermodesulfobacteriota bacterium
TCTACTTTTATCCTTTTCCCATTCAATCATTTGGCTTCTAATCCCCAGGCTTCAAATCCCTCAATTTCGCGGCGAGAAAACATATCGAATCTCCGCCCAGCAGTTACTCGCCTAACCATCAAATAAAATTCTTCCGGCTTCTCGCTATGGGCATTTCGAGGAGCCGAAAAGCATACATTAAAGTTTTTTGTATCTATAAATTTAGGTGAACCTTTGCGAGCATAAAGAACAAACTCGCAGTTGTATTGCGGAAGGTCGATAGGCTGGAATCCGCCCGGTTTATGCCAGACAAAAACGCAGATATAAGTAAAACCCCATTTTTCGATGATGTTTAATGCAGAGGGCAAAAACTTATGGGTCGTCCAGAGCCAAAGATGACAATCGTTGGCGGAAGGAATTTCTAAATTGGAAATCTCTTCTTCAGTCATCGTCGGATAATCCATCTCCGATTGATTGGGTCTGACTTCCCTCTCGATCTTTTTCATCGGCCAGGGAGGATCAACAACAATCACATCAAAGACCCCTTCGGTTTTTTTAATTTGCTTCGCCTTCAGGTTCTCAAGCCGCTCTATGGTTTCTTTCCGCTTCAGTTCCCGGCGAATACTGGCTCTGGTTTTTTCCCCCAATTTCAGTTCTTCAAACTCGGCTTTTGATATGCTCGCCAATATCTGAGCTTCGAAGCTTTCCCATTTAGTTAGGCCGAGGTTTGTAAGCGTTGGAGTGAGGTTTGACGATCTAACCCCACTTTTCCCTATTCCCCGGGCACCATGCTGTAATTCCGCTTCTGCCAGCATCTCCCCCAGCTTGCGCTCGGCTTCTAGGGCATAGGATCGGCAATGCTGGATAGCTTCTTCCCCCATTCCTTTCCGCCGGGCCCAATCTGCCGCGGTCAATGCAAGATTTTTAAGTTCTTTTGCTTTCTGGATTGTATTGGCTTCGATTAACATTTGGGAAGCCCGCGTGAAAATAACAAGAGAATTTTCCATTATATACCTTCGATCCTTAAAATAAAAAACCCTCGCCGGAAATTACTCCCAACGAGGGTTCTATGGAAAGGCGGGGGTGGTTAGTCCCCTGCGAGCTCCCAAAATTATAGACACTATCGTTTTTTTGCAGATTACCAATCCACATAATAGAGCTTTTCCTTTCTAAAACCAAACTATCATAATTAAAAAATCTTGTCAAGTCTTTTTTTAGGAGCTAATTAATCCCCAGACTGCTTCCTATCTCCTTGGGAATTTTGTAGGCCCCAATCGCCCCACACCCGGCCAGGAGGCCAGTCATAAGCACGTTCGTTACCTCGCCTATTCCTCCTACGGTATAAGCCCCCATGACCCCGGTTACAACGGCGATTATGGGATTGGCATAAGTTCGCTGCCGATCGGGTATGAATCGTTTGATAACCTCAACCACACTTAAGACGACCGGAATGAGTTTAAGAATTGCCAATAGTTCCATTTTGTTTTTCTCCTTTTTAATTTAATACATCCAATAGCTTTTAGGCGCCCCTAATTCATCCATTGTGTCTGCATGAATAAAAGTTTTATGTATTCCGATGCGGTTAAATTCCGCCGCCATAAGGCCATTTAAAATTAATCTCCGGGACGATCCTCGCTCACATTTAATATCAACGGCTCGGCCCGACACATGATTTTGGGAGGTCGATCCAACGGCCTTGTTATATTCCGGACAACGAAATCCAGAAACAATAATAAATGCTATTCCCGCCAGCGTCCGGGCCAATTCAAGTTTTTCAAGAAAGGCCGGATCAATGAACAGCTTGCCGCAATGGCTACAGGCTAATTCTGCTCTATCAAAATATAAACTATAATCGCCCATTTACTCACATTTTTCTGCTATTTATCAAGTCGTCAACTCTGGCCCGGATGTATTTTACTTCCTCATATATATTTTCAACCATTTTGTGCTTTTCATCACAGAATTTTGTGTCAACTTTGGTGTTCTGAAGTATTTTAAGTGTTTCTTTGTGGCTGTCCAGGCGTTTATGAAGTCCGAAGAATGTCGCTATAGCCACCAGCAAGCCGGATCCGCCGCCACCAAGCAAAGATTCAAAATTCATTAAGCTCTCCTATTCTACCCTGGAATTTACATCTTTTATACTTTTGCACTTTCTTCTTCTTTTATAAGGATTTCGATTTTCTCCAGCTCGCCCTTAGTTTGTGCATGAACATTTTGAAGAAGCTGAAACTGAGCCTCTATCCGAACGAGTCTCTCTGTCAAGAGCTCTTTTTTAAGAGCTAAAATTTCTTTTTGCATAAATCCTTCCCTTATGATCTAATTAGATAGCTGGGCTTCCAGCGCTTCAATCTTCGCCATCATCTTTTGTAACGCCCCATACATTGCGGCCACAATCTGGCCGGAATTAAGATCAAGACAATCCTCAATTCTCTCCTGCCGAAATTTTGGCCTACTTTTCTTGACCATTTTCGGAACTTGATAAGTCAAAGACGTTACGTTTGGCTTTTTCAGTAGTAGATAGCTGGCATAGTAGTTTCACCTCCTTAAATAAAATTTACCAATTTGAGCGTAATATTTTCCCGTTCGGGATTGTTCCTGCAAGGGCTATTCCATTCCCAAGGTAGGCAAGGGAAAGGATGTGAGTTTGTGCTGCTTGTTGGCCCAGATCAGCCCAGGTGGCCCCATAATTTATAGAGCGTAATATTTTCCCGTTCGGATATGTTCCTGCAAGGGCTATTCCATTCCCAAGGTAGGCAAGGGAAAAGATGTGAGTTTGTGCTGCTTGTTGGCCCAGATCAGCCCAGGTGGCCCCATAATCTGTAGAGCGTAATATTTTCCCACCCTCGCATGTTCCTGCAAGGGCTATTCCATTCCCAAGGTAGGCAAGGGAAAGGATTTCGGTTTGTGCTGCTTGTTGGCCCAGATCAGCCCATTTTTTGCCAAAAAATTCCTGAATGCCAATTAAGGCGCCGTAGGCTATGCCCATTTCAAAGGGTGCTGGTTTTTGGTAATCAGCCAAAAGGCCAGAAAGACCTAAAACCGATATTTCATCACTTCCACCATCCTGGTGTGATGTTTTATGGGCAACCGCTGCATATATGGTATCAAAAAAACTCTTCAGAAACGCCTTGATCTGCGTCCATGTCGATGTGACTAATACATTTGCAGCCGCACTATCTCTATATAGGGCCAGGTCTGCATCAATCGGCGGATTCTTTGTACCAAGAGTACCAACCGTCAGGCCAGCAAAAGTTGGGAAAGAATCAGTCCTCACGGGCTGATTAATTCGCCCAAGTGCTACGTCCAATTCGGCACCGGTATAACTTAATTTTATTGAAGGCATTTTATTCTCCTAAAAATTTATTCTAAGTCCTATTGAATAATTGCCAGTTACCAATGTTCCGGACAGAATTCAGGGGCTACTTAAATCTTTCCTGTTTTGTATTTGTCTATCTCATATCCTACGTGCAATGCTTCTGTATGCTGAAATAAATATATCTTTTAAAATTTAAACTCCGAACCACGTTAAAATTGCAGGTTTATTGGGATGAGCGGCTAAATAAGGCACACGATAGATCCTAAAAGTCGTCATGGAATAATCCTCTCCAAGGTCCGCTGTTTCTTGAATCTCCCAACCTCTGAAATTCATAACCGCCTGCTCCGTAACAGGCCCGGAAATTTTAGCCATACTCAGCACTTGCCAGTTGACACTGCATTGTTGAAAAGTATTATTTTCATCCACCATCTTCCCGCTGCGGTGTACATACCACCATTCAACATATGGGTAATTACGCACTCTCAAGTAATAATCCGTTAGAACCGACGCAGTCTGCACAGTCAATAATTGGTTAGGATGATTAAAGTTACCTATACTACTTCTCTGATAAGTTTTAGTATTAAAGAAATGGATACGCAGCGGTATATCAGAGGATTTATGTTTTGAAACCAATCTCTCATCCGCAATCAGTACTTTTCCACATTCACGATATTTCTGCAAAACCACTGCTCGTTCCGCTGTGCTTCTGTCAAAACTGTCTAAGACAAGGGCAAGTTCAGCGGAGGAAATGTCATCCGAAAACTTAAATCCAAAATGCTCAAATTTCACAAATCCTCCTACTATACTGGAATCGAGATTCTTTTATACATATATCTCGAATGAAAATCGCTTATAGCCCATGAAGTAATTCTTGTGTTTGTATTGTTACATTTGATTCGTATAAGATAATTCGCCGTCTTACTATTACCACTTGTGGAAGAAGTCCAAACACCAGTTGGCTTTGACACATTATTTTCATGGAATTCAATAACTGCAGCTCTTGTTGGACCTTTTGGATCTATTTCCTCACAAACAATATTTAGAACTGAAAACCAGCATTCTGTAAGGACAGATGCAGTAGGATAGACCGCATCAGCGACTTCAAGATTAGTCCAGGTTCTCCTTGTGCTCCATTCCTGAGAAGTAAAATTAAGCCCGATTTCATTATTAGCTGCAATTCGTAATATCCATTCACTATATAATAAAATCGAAGCATGCAAAGTCCCAATCACTGGCCAAGCAGCATTATATCCTTGTTTTCCTCTCACAACAAGTCCGTCAGTAGGATTCCATTTCATGAAAGTATTTGCATCTGTGCCTATTTCAAACTTAGGAGAATCATCAGTATCGTCTATTCCGAGAATAAATCCCGCGTTGGAAACATCGCCAAAACCAACTTTTCCAGACCGAATAGCAACATCACCACTACCGCCAGAAAGAGCAAGATTGATAATCTTTGAGGTGATTGAACCCGCATTCAATTTAGAAACATCTAAATTGATGATATGAGCGTTCCCAATAATTGCATTGGAGATCATCGATCCCTGAGTAATATAAGCAGTGGAAACACTCAACAAGCTCGCCAATAAAGTTCCTGCTTGAATATTATCAGCAGTCAAAAGGCCAGTGATAATCTTGCCGCCACTGATGATTGTAGTATTGCAATGATTCGCTCCAATTTGACTAAGTGTCGCCAATGCGCCCTGGCCAGCAATAGCAGCGGCAGTATGTGTAGCAGTAACATCCGCACCTACTTCAATTCCTGTTAATTTAGCGCCTTCTCCGGAAT
>JASEHN010000263.1 GCA_030018715.1 Thermodesulfobacteriota bacterium
GAGGGATGGTAATTATTCCTCTTCTTTACTACTGGGCTTTTCCGTCGATGCTCATTGCCCCGGAGGTCATCATGCACCTTTCTTTTGGAACGAGCCTGGCCATCATCATTCCCACTTCTTTATCAGCCTCATGGGCTCATGCTCAAGCAGGCAACATAAATTGGCGGGTAGTCCTTCTCTTAGCTATTCCGGGCATCCTGGGATCGTTGCTGGGTTCAACCCTGACAGCTAATTTAAAAGGGCCGTTGTTGAGGATTCTTTTTGGGTCGCTCTTAATCATCCTCTCGGCCCAGATGTTCATCCCTAAAAAGGAAGCGGGAACACCCGGAGACTATGTCCCGCCCAGGCCTTTGCCCGCTTTGATGATTGGTCTCATGGTTGGAATATTTTCCGGATTCTTCGGTCTGGGTGGAGGAGTGATTGCCATCCCGTTAATGATCCGCTTCATTAGGATTCCCATCCACCGCGCCATGGGTATTTCCATCGCATTTGTTTTTTTCGCGGCCCTGATGGGCACGGCCGGGTATATCTTAAACGGCTTGGGCAAGCCTAACCTCCCCCCCTTCGCCTGGGGATATGTTTATACCCCGGCATGGGTTCTGGCTGGCGTGCCCAGTCTCTTTTTAGCGAAATGGGGGGCAAATGTAGCTTCCAAGACACGCCCCCTGCGGCTCCATCGGGTTTTTGCCCTGCTGTTGATGCTTGTAGGCTTCCGCATGCTCTTCTAATGCCTTAAGCCGCTAAAAAAAACGGCACCCCAAAGAAATCGAGGTGCCGTTTATGCAAGCCAAAATCAGAAATACTTAAACGATATTGACGTTCTTAGCTTTTGGGCCTTTGGATGTTTCTTCGATCTCGAAACGAACCCTCTGGCCTTCTGTCAGAGTCTTGAAACCATCTCCCTGAATGGCTGTGTAATGGACAAAAAGGTCCTGTCCATCATCCTGCTGGATGAAGCCGTAGCCTTTTTTTTCGTTGAACCACTTCACCTGTCCTTCTGCCATAGCGATATCCCTCCTTTCTGCTGAATGCTTCTGTGAATAAGCCTGGATATCGCTCTGGCCAACAAAAAAAGCCATTGAAAGTAATATATAGATACACTTTCAATGGCTCTTTTATTTGTTTCCCAAAACTACCATCCGACTCATCCGTAAATATACTACCTTTCCCCTCAAAAGATGTCAATAAAAAAATATAAGACTACTCTCCTATCCCCATCTGTTTGGCGATGATCTGTCTCTGGATTTCCGAAGTCCCTTCCCCCACCACGTAAACCAGGGCATCGCGGTGAAAGCGACCCACCGGAAACTCGCGCATCTGCCCATACCCCCCATGAATCTGCATAGCCTCCATAGAAACCCGCACGGCCACCTCGGAGGCGAAGAGCTTGGCCATCGAGGCTTCTTTAACGGGATTCTTCCCCTGATCCATCAACCAGGCTGCTCGCAGGGTGAGGAGCCTGGACGCATCAATCTCCATGGCCATGTCCGCCAGTTTGAAAGCAATAGCCTGAAAGTGGGCAATGGGCCGGCCGAACTGAACGCGTTCCTGGGCATACCGGAGTGCGGCTTCATACGCCCCTTGAGCCATGCCCACGCAATTTCCGGCAACCCCGATTCGCCCTTCGTTCAAAGTTTCCATCACCCGGTAAAAACTTCCCTCTTCTCCAATCCGATTTTCTTTAGGAATCCTACAATCTTCAAACAAAAGCTCGGCGGTCTCTGAAGAACGCACCCCTTCTTTCTTAAGCTTGCGGCTGACGATGAACCCGGGAGTCCCCTTCTCCACCAGGAAGAGGCTGATCCCCTTGTATCCCCGACCTCTGTCCGTGTAGGCCACCAGGGTGAGAAAATCACATATGTTGCCGTTGGTAATGAAGATCTTTCTTCCGTTGAGAACATAAAAATTGCCTTCCGGGCGAGCTGTGGTCTCGATGGCCTTCACATCACTGCCGGCATTGGGTTCGGTCAGGCCGAAGGCAAAAATTTTTTCCCCGCGGATAGCTGGAACCAGGTATTTCTGCTTCTGCTCTTCGCTTCCCCAATGGTAGACAGGAAAAGTCCCCAGGTGGGAGTGGGCCGACCATGTGGATGCAAATCCCTGAGAGACCCGGGAAATTTCCTCCCGCATGACTACTTCTGAGACCTTATCAATCCCTGCCCCTCCATATTTCTCCGAATAACGCGGGCAGAGATATCCGAGCTTACCCATTTGGGGGAAAATTTGCAAGGGGAAGGTTTCGGTTTCTTCGGCTTCTTCGACTAAGGGAGCGATCTCCCTCTCGGCAAATTTTCGGAAAGTTTCCTGAAAGATGCGCTGATCTTCCTGAAGAAAAAAATCCATGTTTTTCGTCCTTTTAAACTGGAGTCACAACTATAATGAGCCGCTACCCACAAGAGTCATCCGCATATTATTTTTTATAGCGGAGCTCGCTGAGAACGCGGAGGAACGAATAAAAATTTTGCCTTTTGATTTCTTTTTCATATTTTGCTTCTTGGTTTAAATTTCATCTCGGCATACTTGGCGATCTCTGCGGTAAAAGAAATATTTAAATGTTCAGCGGTTCCCGGTATTCCCCAAATACCTTCTTCAAAGCCCCGGTTATTTCCCCGATGGTAGCGTAGGTTTTCACGGCCTTAATAAAATAGGGCATTAAGTTTTCCTGCTTCTCGGCTGCCTGGCAGAGAGCCTCCAGGGCCTTCTTTACGGCGCCGCCATCACGGGAATCTTTCACCTCTTTGGTCCGCTGAATCTGTCTTTTTACAGCCTGTTCATCGGCCCGATGGATCACCAGGCGGCGTTTTTCTTCTTCAGTCTGAAACATGTTCACGCCGACCACAATCCTTTGCCCGTTTTCTTCCTCCCGGGCGACCCGGTAAGCCTCTTCAGCGATGGCCTTTTGGGGATAGCCCATTTCTATGGCTTTAACCGCCCCACCTATGGAATCAATCTTTTCCATTTCTTTTCCGATTTCTTCTTCAAGCTGGTTGGTCAGGGTTTCCACAAAATAGGATCCTCCCAGAGGATCGACAACCTTGGTCACTCCCGTCTCGTAAGCCAGAATCTGCTGGGTGCGCAAGGCCAAACGGGCTGTTTGCTCGGTCGGGATGGCATAAGCTTCATCCATGGCCGGCTGGAGCATTCCCTGTGCTCCTCCCAGGATATTAGCCAGTAAGCCGTAAGCTCCGCGGACAATGTTATTCTCGGGTTCACGGGCGCGGTAGGTGCTGCCGCCTACCGTGCCCGTGAACCGTAATAGCATGGAATTGGGATTCTGGCTACCGAAACGTTCTTTCATCTGTCTGGCCCAGAGCCGCCGCAGAGCCCGGTAACGGGCCGCTTCCTCGAAGACCTGCAGACCGGTAGCAAAGAAGAAAGAAAACCGCGGAGCGAAATCATCGATCTTCAACTCCCTCTTCAGGGCTTCTTGGATATAGGCGATGGCGTTGGCGAAGGCATAGGCTCCTTCCTGGACCATATTAGCCCCCGCCTCGCGAATGATGATTCCCCGGATATTATAGGGATAAAAACGGGGCAGGTAGTGGCTACAGAATTCCAAAATGTCGGTGCTCATCCTCAAGGCAGGACCAGGTGGAAAGACCCAGGTTCCCCGGGAAATGTACTCGCAGAGCATGTCATTAGCCAGCGTGCCGCTGAGCGAAGAGAGGGATACACCCTGTTTTTCTGCCAGGGCGACATACATGGCCAAAAAAGCCGCAGCTGGAGTATTGATATTAAAGGATGAGGTGATCTTGTCGAGAGGAAGTCCATCGTAAAGGATTTCCAGGTCTCTCAAAGAATCGATGGCCACTCCTACTTTCCCGACCTCCCCCTGGGCCAGGGGATCATCCGAGTCCAGCCCGATCTGGGTGGGCAGGTCAAAAGCGCAGGCTACCCCCATATTGCCGGATTGGAGCAAAAACTTCCACCGACGGTTGGTGTCCTCTGCCGTCCCAAACCCGGCATAAAGGCGCATCTGCCAGGGACCCTTCCGATACATTCCTGGATAAACCCCGCGGGTGAAGGGAAACTCTCCGGGAAATCCGAGGTCTTGCTGATAATCCCTGCCTTCGAGATCATCGGGAGTATACACCAAAGAAAGAGGTCTCCCCAGGTCGGATAAAGCAGGGGGTAAATTTTCTATCTTCTTTTCTTTTTTCCAGCGCTCTTTCTCGCTGGCGATCTTCTTCAAGTCATCCATAAAAAACTCCAATATTTATTAGCCACAGAGGACATAGAGAAAAGACGAAAATAAAAAACAAAATTTTAAGTTTTTTGAATTTTTGTATGTATCTTTGATTTTATTCTCTCTATGCTCTCTGTGCCCTTTGTGGCAAAATGTATTAAAAATTCTCCCGCCCAAACTTTTCCAATCCTTCCCGAAAAGCTGGATGAGCGACAGCCGTCAGAGCCTCTGCCCTTTCCCTCAATGTCTTGCCGCGGAGATCCGCTCTTCCATACTCGGTGACGATGTACTGCACTGAATGCCGGGGGTGAGTCACGGCCGATCCCGCGGGAAGCTGGGGCACGATGCGGGAAACTTTTCCGTCAGGCGTGGTTGAGGTAAGGGCGATGATCGATTTTCCCTGGGGAGAAAAAAGGGCCCCCTGAAGGAAATCAAAAGAGCCGCCGATGGCGCTGATTTGTTTCCCGTTCACCGTTTCCGCGTTCACTTGCCCGGTGAGGTCTACCTCGATGGCCCCCAAAAGGGAAATGAACTTCTCGATCTGCCCCACCACCCGGGAATTGATCGTCGTCAGGATCGGGCGTCCTTCCACCAGGGGGTTCTCGTGGACGAAGTCGAAAAGTCTCATGGTCCCCAAGATCTCTGTCACTACGATCTTCGGCTGTTGATCCGTTCCCAGAGATTTATCCACCAACCCCCTCTCCACGCAGTCAACTATGGCATCAATCCCCATGGCAAAGAAGCGCAAATCCCGCTTTCCTTCGAGGGACTGGACTACGGCATCAGGAATGGAGCCGATGCCGATCTGCAGGGTACTTCCATCCGGAATTAGTTCAGCCACTTGCTGCCCGATTTGGCGCTCAACTTCTCCCACCTTTTCGCTGGAGGGATA
>JASEHN010000264.1 GCA_030018715.1 Thermodesulfobacteriota bacterium
ATTCCGGCTTTCGCCGGAATGACGGGAAAAGGGGCTTTCGGACTTTTTACGAGTTCATCAAAGGTACAAGGATAAAGACTAAAGAATTGGCTCTTAGGACTACAAGACTATAAGACTAACCCGAGGAAAACAATGGCCGAAAGAGATATCGTGATCATTGGGGGTGGGCCTGGGGGGTACGTGTCAGCCATCCGCGCCGCCCAACTGGGAGGGAAAGTTACCCTCATCGAACAGAACGAGCTGGGCGGTACGTGCCTCAACCGGGGATGCATTCCCACGAAGGTTCTTCTCCGCGGAGTTGAGCTTCTGGAGCTGCTGGAGGGGAGCAAGGATTTCGGCATTCACGTTGGGGGAGTCTCTGTGGATTTTCTAAGGCTGATGGCCCGCAAAGACCGCTCCGTAAAAACCCTGGTGGCCGGAGTTTACGGCCTGATGAAAGCCAATGGCATCGAAGTGATCAAGGGCCAAGCGCAACTCCTCTCTCCCCGGGAAATCGAAGTGCTTGACGAACAAGGAAGAAAATTTGCCTTCCAGGCCCGGAAGATTATTCTGGCCACCGGCTCCATCTCGGCAGATCTTCCCGTTCCTGGAACGGCTCTTTCCGGAGTAATAGATAGCAACGGGGCCTTGCAATTGACCCAGGTTCCGGAATCCATGGTGGTCATTGGAGCCGGGCCAATCGGTCTGGAGTTCGGCACAATTTTCGCCGCTCTAGGCGGCAAGGTGACTATCCTGGAAATGATGCCGCAAATCCTTCCCAGCGAAGACCTTGAGGTGGCCTCTGCCCTGGAAAAAACTCTAAGGCGCTTTAAGATTCAGACCTTGACCAACTGCCGCGTTAAAGGGATCAGCGAAGGCACGGATGGAAAGCGGAAAGTCGTGGCCACGATAGGTGAAGAGGAAAAAGTTTTTGAGGCCCAGTATATTCTGATGGCTGCGGGCAGAAGGGCGAACCTAAAAGGGTTGGGCCTTTTGGAAGCCGGGGTTCGCTTTGATAAGAAAGGGATCGAAGTCAATGAAAGGATGGAGACCAGCGCCCCCGGCCTCTATGCCATCGGCGATGTGACCGGAAAGTGGCTGCTGGCCCATTTCGCCATGGCGCAAGGGGTTGTAGCTGCGGAAAACGCCCTGGGGCATGAAGCGCGCCTGGACAGCCGGGTCGTTCCCCGGTGCGTGTACACCCTGCCGGAAGTGGCTGCAGTGGGCCTGACGGAAAAAGAAGCCAAAGATGCGGGGTACGATTTAAAAGTAGGCCGGTTTCCCTTTGCCGGCAACGGGAAAGCAACGATCATCGGTGAGCGGAATGGCTTTGTCAAAATCGTCGCCGAAGCCAAGTACGACGAGATTCTCGGCGTGCATATCTTCGGCCCCCATGCCACGGACCTGATTGGCGAGGCCGTGCTGGCCATGCGCCTCGAGGGCACTGCTGCAGATATAGCCCGGGCCATCCACCCCCATCCTACGCTTACGGAGGCCCTGATGGAAGCGGCGCTTGACGTGAATGGAATGGCCGTCCACGTCCCACCCCGGAAAAAGGGATAGAAAATAAAGACCCCATAAAGTAAAATAAATTAGGATTAGGACGCAGATCTGCGCAGATACACGCAGATATTGATTCCGGGTATTTAAATTGTCTTAATTACACCCATTTGGTGTTTCATTCCACCAAAGGTGAAAATATGGAAACATATTTATTGAGCCAGCCTTATCATTTAAAGAACCTGCTCCTACGCAATCGGATCGTTATGGCCCCGATGCTCTCGAGACTCTGCTACCCGGAAGGGATTGTTTCCCCCCAACTCATCGATTATTACGCTGAACGGGCCAGGGGGGGCGTGGGACTGATTATCGTGGAGTACTGTTATATCGATGAAAAAGAAAGCAAAGCCAATCAGGGGCAATTAGGGGTCTATGATGACCAGCTTATCGCTGGGCTGGGAGACCTGGCCGAAGCCATTCAGGAATGGGGAACCAAGGCCGTCCTGCAAATCTGCCATGGCGGACGCAGCACATCGGCGAAATTCATGGGCCGCCAGCCGATTGCTCCTTCGGCCATGCCCAGTTACACCGGGGAAATGGCCAGAGAGATGACCCTGAGCGAAATTGAGAATACCATCGAATCGTTTGCCGAAGCGGCCCGCCGGGCCAAAACCGCTGGGTTTGACGGGGTGGAGCTGCACGGAACTCATGGGTATCTGATGGCCCAGTTTCTCTCTCCCTACACCAATCGCCGGCCGGATGTTTACGGAAGGGATCGGGGGCTGTTTGCTTTACAAACCCTGGAGAGAGTTCGGTCCAAGGTGGGCAAGGATTACCTGGTGGGCTACCGGATGAGCGGGGAGGAGTTCATAGAAGGCGGCATTACCCTTCAGGAAACGAAAGCTTTTGCTAAAAGACTGGAGGAGAGGGGAATCGATTACATCCATGTATCGGCCGGGATCATCGAGACCGGTCAGCACTTTGTTATTCCTATGTACTTCCCCAAAGGTCATCTCCTATACCTATCTGAAGGGATTAAGAGCGCGGTAAACATCCCGGTCATTGCCGTGGGAGCCTTACACGATCCCCTCCTGGCCGAGCAAGCCCTTAAGAAAAAGCAAGCCGACCTGATCGCCATGGGCCGGGCTTTGATTGCTGATCCTGAACTTCCCAACAAGATTCAATCCGGAAGGACAGAGGATATCCGCACCTGCTTGCGGTGCAATGAGGGTTGCAGCAGCCGCGTACGCCAGAGCAAGACGCAGCGCTGTGCCGTTAATGCCGAAGTGGGGCGGGAACGGCAGATGCGCATCCACCCTGTATTAAACCCCAAACATGTGTGCATAATCGGCGGGGGTCCGGCCGGTATGGAAGCGGCCCGGGTGCTGGCTTTGAGAAGACACCGCGTTACCCTGATCGAGAAAGAAAAAGAGTTAGGGGGGCTTCTCCGTTACGCCGCTGTTCCGGATTTTAAGGCCGAGCTGCGCAGCTTTCTGGAATACCAGAAAACTCAGGTGAAAAAATTGGGTGTGGAAGTCCTGTTGAATCGCCGGGCAACCCTGGATTTCCTCAAAGAGCTAAAACCGGATAAGGTAGTGCTGGCTGCTGGCTCATCCATGTCCATCCCGGAAATTCCCGGAAGCCACAAACCCTTTGTGGCCACCGCCATCGACCTGCTCTCCGGAAAATACCAGACCGGTGATAGAGTTCTGGTTGCCGGGGGAGCGGCCATGGGGTGCGAGGTAGCCGCACACCTGGCCTCTTTGGGGAAGAAAGTAACCCTGGTGGAAATGCTCGGCGATCTGGCCCTTGACCTGGAAATGCGCTCGCGCTTGGCTATCCTGCAATTGCTTAAGGAACGCGGGGTAGAGGTTTTGACCGGCTGGAAGCTTGTAAAAATTGAAGAAGGCTATGCTCTTCTACTCGGGGGCGACTGGAAGAAAATGCAGGTTAAAGCGGACTCCTTTATCCTGGCCTTGGGGCTTACCTCCAACCAGGAATTACTCAAGCCCCTCACGGAAACCTTCGGCAATTTTTTCGTCATTGGCGACTGCCTGGAGCCCAGGAAAATTTACCAGGCTATTCACGAAGGAGCTTTTACCGGTCGAGCGATCTAACTCCTTCGCCCAAAGTTCTGTTTGGACGCAGATAAAAATTAAGAAGTCAGAATAAAGAATTCAGTAGTCAGAATAGCTATTTCCTTCTGGATTCTGTCTCCTGAATTCTTTATAAGTTTTTTCTGGGGTGATTTGCGCTAATCTGCGTCCTAATAAAGTTATTGTATAGGAAATTCCTTTTTTCAACTTTCGTGTAGCCTGCAGTTGGATCACTTTAGACGTTTGACATATTCTTTACTTTTTCTTAATCATGGTTTTAAAACTCTGTGATCTCTGTGCCCTCTGTGGCGAATTTTAATTTATAAAGGAGATTTTAAAATGACCGCAATCCGTAACGTAACCATCGTTGGCTCGGGCACCATGGGCCATTCCCTGGCCCAGGTCTTTGCTCAAGCCGGGTACAATGTTTGGCTGAACGACGTCAGCGAAGAGATCTTGGCCAAAGCCCGCAGCTTGATTTCTGCTAACCTGCAGACCTTTGTGGAGATGGAGCTTTTGCAGAAAGGGCAACCCGCCTCCATCCTTAACCGCATCAAAACCACTACAAAAATTGCAGAGGCCGGGGAAAATGCCGACTTTGTCATCGAAGCCATCATCGAAGATCAGGCCGCCAAAAAAGAGATGTTCAAGGCCCTCGACCAAATCTGTCCGCCGGCTGCCATTCTGGCCAGCAACACTTCCTATATGGATATATTCAAATTCGTGGAAACCAAACGGCCGGACAAAGTGCTCATCACCCACTGGTTCGCTCCTCCCCATATCGTGCCCTTGGTGGAGATCGTCCGCGGGCCGGCGACTTCTCAAGAGACCGTGGACACGGTGAAAGCCCTGATAATAGCCGCGGGCAAGAAACCCATTGTCATTTCCAAATTCCTTCCCGGATTCATCGCCAACCGCCTGCAAAGCGCCCTGGGCAATGAAGTCTTATTTCTGTTAGACAACGGCTATGCCTCAGCCGAAGATATTGATACGGCGACCAAAGCCAGTTTTGGCCTGCGCATGCCCATCCTGGGATTGGTAAAACGCATGGACTTTACCGGACTGGATTTGTCCCAGAAAATATTGAGCAACGCCACTTATAAGATTCCCCCCCAGCAGACCCAATCCAAGACCATTGATCAATTGGTGGCAGAGGGAAAACTGGGGGTTAAAACCGGCAGCGGATATTACGAATACGGCGGCCGCTCGACCGAAGAGATTATGAAGGAACGGGATATCAAGCTGATCAAGCTTCGGGAATTTTTAAAAGAACTGGGAGAACTTTAACAAATGCGGCATGCGGAGTTCGGATTAAGAAGGAAAAAGCGGAGTCTTTTGTTGAAAATAAAGTAAAAGCTCTCCTCCCTTTGAAAAAGCCTGCCTGCGGTAGGCAGGGGAGGTCGGGAGGGATTTCTAAAGAGGTCTTTTTCAAGCCGCTTAATTGATGAACTCGTAAAAAGTCAGAATTCCCTTCATTATGTCATTCCGGCGAAAG
>JASEHN010000265.1 GCA_030018715.1 Thermodesulfobacteriota bacterium
TTGAGAATTGGTTCCTTCTTTAACATTCTTCTTAAAAGATTCATGGTCCTATCTGGTATTACCACGTTTATTACCACGTTATCGGTGGATATTACCACGTTTCTCCCAAAGGGCATTGCGGCCTGTTCCCTTGCATATGAGTCGTCCTTCTTTTCGCAGGCGATTTAAAACCACCCGGATCATATCCCGGCTAATGGAAGGGCATGCGCGTACCAGGTCGGAAATAGAAAAGGTTGAGGGAAGCCTTTCAATGGCTTGTTCGATAAGAGCGGTTTTTGCCCCTCGGACTTTCGTAACGACCCCAACCCTTTCCTCAAATTCCCGGTAGGCTTTTATCAAAATTCCCAAAAAATATTCCCACCATGGTTTCAGGTGATGACGGCCTTTATACCATCCTTCCGAAGACATCTGGAGGGATTCGTAATAGGTCTCCTTTGATTGTTCAATCAAACGTTCCAGGCTGATATAACGCCCCACTTCATATTGGGCCTGATGAAGCAAGAGAATAGTCAATAGCCTTGAAACACGGCCATTCCCATCGGTGAAAGGATGGATACATAAAAAATCGAGAACGAATGCAGGGATTATTAAAAGCGGACTGATCCGCCTCTCATCCCAAAGGCGGTTGAACCGGACACATAACTCCTTTATAAGAAAGGGAGTCTCGCGAGCGGATGCCGGAATGAATCTGGTGATCCATCGCCCATCGGGCAACCGTTCTTCGATTGTGTTATCTTGCCTTTTCCAATTGCCCCCAGGAATGTCCGTATGGGCGTAAATTTCATGATGGAATTTTTTTATTGTTTCTTCACTAATTTCGAACCGATCGGGCGTTGTATGGATCTGAGACAGGATATTCCGGTATCCAATGATTTCTGCTTCGGATCGGTCTCTCGGTTTCGCTGGATGAAGCATCAATTCTTTGAAACGATCAGGCGCAACGGTTACCCCCTCAATTCTGTTCGAAGATTCCGTGCTCTCAATGACGGCTAATTGACGGAGAGATTCGAGAATTTGAGGAGTCTGATGGCGGAAAAGGTCTTGTCGTCCTTTGAATTCCCCCAGGGCTTGGAGCAACCCTCCCATCTCAATCGGGATCGCTTGAGTTTCGAGAAAATTTCGATCCAGAGACTTCATTCTTTATTCCTCATTTTTGGTTACCGTAAGAATGCGATTCATCCCGTATCTCCATAGGCCGAATCACGGCATCTATCGTCAAGTAATAATGGTCCACTTTCTTTACTTCATGCCATTTGAGGCGGGCGGGATCTTTAACCGGATCCTGTAGCTTCGGTTCCTCTTTGCAGTTAGTGACGATATAGAGCCAGTAGCAATCTCGCCTGTCCTCTGCAACCCGCCGCTCATTCGGGGTGAGCAGGACCGTCCCGGAATCGCCGCCAACCCCTTTGACCTCGATGAGCCGCAACTCCCCTGAATTCAAATCTAAACTGGTGATGTCATAACCCAAATTCTTTTCGTGGACGTCATAAACCTGGCGGCCTTGGGCAGTCTCATGTTCCATGACTATTCGCATGGCAATCGCCTCGGTCTCAAAATCCGGCTGGAGGCGGCGCACTTCGGGTGTTTCCCGTTCCGGATGGGGCAGAATCAGAACGCTGGTAATTCGCTCTACCCCCTGAAGCGAGAGGGCTTTTTGGCGCCCCAATTCCTGGCGCCGCCTCTCCCGCCGGGCGAGAAGTTCGGCATGTCGTGCCTCGGCCTGGGCCAGGCGCCCCTCCGCTCCGGTAACTTTCTGTTCAACTTCCGAGGCTGCCCGGCCAATCTCTTCGTCTGCTTTTTGTAAAAGCTCCGTCAGGGAAAACTCTATGTGTTCAGCAATGTTTTCAATCTCATGAATCCGTTCAGCGCGAACCTCTTCCAGAAAAGGCGTGAGCGCATGCTCGTTAAGCCATGCGGTGGCCTCGGAGGCAAGTGCAACGGGAGGAGGATTTTGTGGGGCATCCGTTGGCATGAAATTCCCGAGTATGCCGGGGTCCTGGATTTGGGATTTACCATTGTCTCCAATTTCCACTGCCAAGAGGCGTTCGTGAATCACTTGGCCAAGGCCGTCCACCACCCGGGCTCGGTAAAAATCCAGACGGGCAGGAGATTCATGCTGAAGGGAATAGAAACAGGCCCCTTTCCCGAGATGCTCCTGCGCCAGATTCAAGTCGTGCCTTCTCAGGGCCTCAAGAAGAGGATGTCCCGGGGTGACCCATTCGAGGTTATTTTTCTCGGCAATCTCCCGGTCAGTGGAGATGCGTGGGTATTTCGTGGACAGTGCTGGTAATTTCCAGTCCGTCTGGGCTTCATAGCTCTTTAAAACCCCTGGAGTCCGGGCCGGGTCGAAAGTATGGGGTAGGTTAGAGATGGGTTTCAGGGTAAATGGTACATACCCTGCAGAATCGTGGAGGAAACGCGCAATGGTCTCAGGGACTAACCGGCGCTCTTGAGCCTTGGCCCGGCGTTCGATGAGCATTTCCAGGTTTAGGGTCTTGGTGGCAAGTCCTTCAAGGGCATTCTGGCAAATGGCTCTGAACCGGCCTTCATCAACGTCTCTTAAAAGGCGATCTTCCAGGTCCGCATCCCCCAGGTGGCCGGCGTAATAGTCGCGCAATACCCTTTCAATATGGGCTGCCGGAAGAATCTCTCCGACCACATTGAAGACGGCATCATCTTCGAGGCTGTCGCGTATTTCTTGCAGCTTTTCCAAAAGGCGCTGGAGCACGCGCCCTTCAATCGTATTGGTGGCGACGAAATTGAAGATCAAGCAGTCTTTAAGCTGGCCATATCGATGGATGCGGCCCATCCGCTGCTCCAGGCGGTTAGGGTTCCAGGGGATATCATAATTAAAGAGAACATTACAACACTGCAGGTTAATTCCTTCCCCCGCTGCTTCTGTGGCCGCAAGAATCTGGATCGCTCCATCTTTGAATTGTTGCTCCGTGTAAAGGCGAGTACCCGGCTCATCCCGGAATCCAGCTTTCATGCCGCCGTGGATACATCCAACCCGAAAGCCCCAATTCCTTAAGCAGCCCATGAGGTAATCAAGGGTGTCTTTGAATTCCGTAAAGATAAGCAGTCTCTTGTCGGACTGATCAAAGAACCCTTCCTGCTGAAGCAGGTTTTTTAAGCGAGATAACTTGGCCTCAGCGCCGCAGGATTCAACCCCTTGGGCTTGCGCCGCCAGCCTTTTTAACTCCTCGATCTCTTCCCGTACTTGTTCCGCGCTGCCCGCAAGGGTGATAGCCTCCAAAATCTCTTCCAGTTTCTCGCGCTGTTGCTCTTCCATTTCCTCCAGATCTTCCGGGTCGGGAATGTCCGGAGGAACTAAGCGGGCGAGTTCCTGGGCGCGTTTTTGGCCTACCTCCAGGCGCTTGGCGCGATTTTCCAGCGAGCGGCGCATAGCATGGGTACTGGAGGCCAGGCGGCGTTGGTAGAGAGACATCAGGAATCCGATTGCCCTTGCCCGAGGATCATCCCCTTGGGCAGCGGCTTTTGTGCTCTGGTATTTTACAAATCGCGTCACATCGCGATAGAGGTCGAATTCAGCCCCATCGATTTGAAAATCTACAGTATGAGGTATACGCTTGGTGAAAATTTTACGGGCTATCCATGTTCCGTCTTCCTGCCGCTCTGGGAAATAGACCATCGCCTCCTTGGTGCGCCGCAGGTAAAATGGGGCCTTTCGGCGGCCCATAGCTTCGCGGATGGATTTAACGTCTGCATAAGCATCATAGTCGAGTAGTTGCAGGAACAGGCTGAAATTTACTGGATCGCCCTTGTGAGGGGTTGCTGTGAGCAAGAGAAGATGATCGGAACTATCGCGCAGAAGTTCGCCCAACTTGTAACGTGCAGTTTTATGGGTTTCATCCGCAGCCGACATGCGGTGGGCTTCATCCACAATTACCAAATCCCAATGGACTTGCCCGAGCCCTGGAAGGATGTCTTCTCTCTTGGCCAAGTCAAGGGAGGTCAGGATTTGCCGTTGTTCCAGCCATTGGTTCATGCCGAACTGGTCACGGATGTCGTACCCTTTAAGAATCATGAATTTTTCATCAAATTTTTCTTTGAGTTCCCGTTGCCACTGAAAAGCGAGATTGGCCGGGCAGACGATCAGAATCCGCTCAACGAGCCCTCTAAGTTTAAGTTCCCGGATGAGAAGGCTGGCCATGATCGTCTTACCCGCCCCAGCATCATCAGCCAGGAGGAAGCGAACCCGGGCGAGTTTTAGGAGGTAGTCATAGATTGCTTCAAGTTGATGGGGTAATGGATCCACCCGGGAGATAGAAAGACCAAAATAGGGATCGAATTCGTAAGCGATCCCGAGGGAATAGGCCTGAAGCCCGAGGCGCAGGAGGTTACCATCTCCGTCATAAGTCGGGATTGATTCAAGAATCCTTAGCGTTTCCAGATCCCGCGCAGTAAGGGTTACCCTTCTAAACCTTTCCGACTGGAGTCCAACCAACCCCACCACCCAGGTGTTTGGGCCGTTGGCCTGAACCGTCTCCACCCGCATCGCTTCGTTAAAGAGTGGGCCACTTAGGATTTGGCCAGGTTTAATAGCTCTTTCATTCATTTTTGATATTCAATGACGTTTTGAACCAATATTGATCGTTCATCTCAAAGAATCCATAAATATTTCCCGAATTTTCTTTTTTAAAGCATCAGGTTAACTCCTTCCTCCCCCTGCATATTTAATGCTTGGATGGAAGCACCTGTTGAGTTCCCTAGTGGTGTTGCACATATGTTTTGGTATGTTTGGGGAAATGGGAATTTGAAGACGTCCATGAAGGGCGAGTGTTTGGCAAGATCAGCCACAGTTAGCCCATTAGGGCTGGCTTCAATAACCTGAACACCCCACAATTTACGGGATAACCGGTCGCCGCGCATTCTTATTCCCCACTTTTTGGTAGGCCTGGGTCTAAAATCCAGGGAAAGGTTTGCAGGGGAAATCAGGAATTTACCGCATATTACCAAAAACCCTTGAACAGGTCAAACCATTACTAATGAGTCCATAATTGACCAGACATATTTTCCCAAAATCTCCCCTCACC
>JASEHN010000266.1 GCA_030018715.1 Thermodesulfobacteriota bacterium
TATCGCCCTTGGTTCGATGGAAGTCTGGGCTTTTTCCCTGATGGAACTGGGCATCCTTTTGATCATCGTTCTCTATGTTATCCAGGAATCCCTTCTTCCTCCCTCGTCCCTCGTCCCTCGTCCTTCGCCCCGAGTCCTTGCATCCACACATTCACGCATCTACACGTTTACGATTTTAATCAGTTCTCTTTTCCTCGCTCTGATCCTTTTTCAGATGATCCCCTTACCGGCAGAGATGGTGAAAACCATTTCTCCCAAAACCTACGAACTCCGCAGTAATCTTGTTTTTAATGACCTAATAACCAATGTCCAATCGCCTATAACCTATGGCCTATCGCCCATTTCTTTCTTCCCTTTTGCCACCAAAATTGAATTCTTCAAATGGCTTACCCTCACCGGACTCTTCCTCTTTCTCCTGCACTGGAAGCTCCTAAGTAACGGGCAGCGGACCACGAAACACCTTATCATCGTGATCATGCTGGTGGGCATCGCCGAATCTTTCTACGGAATGTTCGAATACTTCAGCGGCCGCCGCCATATTCTCTATCTGGAAGGGACCGGCTTGATGTCCTCGGTCATGGGAACTTTCATCAATCGAAATTACTTCGCCGGTTATCTCCTTATGGTCATTCCGCTTAGCGTGGGATTTCTTTTGGCCCGTGAAGCCAGCCAAACAGTCCACTTCAAGGGCTGGCGCCACCGGCTCGCCTCCCTCGACGGTAAAACAATCCTCCTCGGTTTCGGCGTGATCCTGATGATTCTGGGACTCCTCTTTTCCGCCTCTCGCATGGGGATCATCAGCCTTCTTCTTTCTATCACCCTGATCAGCTTTTTTCCCGGACGGCGCCACCGGGAACAGAAGTTTTCCCGTTCGACGGTTTTGATTTTTAGCCTGGCTTTGCTATGGGCGGCCTGGATCGGCCTGGATGCCGTAATCAGCCGCTTCTTCAGCGCTTCTGAAGATTTCAAGATGCGCTGGGCATTCTGGGTGAACACCTTCCAGATATTCAAGGACTTCCCTCTTTTAGGCTCGGGCCTGGGGACCTTCACCCAGATTTTTCCCATGTATCGCTCTTTTCATATCCGCGGCTTCGTCACCCATGCGGAGAATGATTTCCTGCAGCTTGCCTCGGAAACCGGCCTCATCGGCATAGGTTTGCTGTTCGTCCTTTTCCTGTTTCTTTTTATCAAAGCCCTCGCCGGACTTCGTTCCCTTCCATCTTTAGCTCCCCAAAGGTACATAGCTGTTGGAGGTTTGGTTGGCATTCTGGCTTTGATGTTCCATAGCCTGGTGGAACGTAACATTCAGGTTCCGGCGAACGCCTTTTTATTCACGTTCATATGGGCCTTAGTCCTCAAACATTCTTTTATATCAAATAACCAAATAACTTGATAGTATAGGAAATGCCTTTTTGGAAATGCTTGACCCAAATTATCAGGATGATTCTACATGACCGAGTCGACCCCGCGTTCCGCGCGGCGAATTCCACATAGGCGTAAAAAATCCCCCCTCGCCCTCCTTATGTATAGTGGGGTTGGGGAGGATTTAACTTGAGGGCCTTGCAAAAATGTCAGATAAGTCGAGATTGCTTAGTCGTCCCTCCTCGCAATGAATGAAAATTAACGGAAATCGTCATTGCGAGGAGTCCTGAAATGCGGGACGACAAAGCAATCCCAGGAAAAGCGAGATTGCCACGCCCTTCGGGCTCGCAAAGACGACGTGAAGATGTAAAGACATTTAATGCCTTTGTGTTAATAACCATTTTGGGGGAGATGAATCGTGCGAAGAAAAAATAACAATTTCCAGAAAATTTGTGCCAAAGCTATAATATTCTTTTTCATCTGGAGTTCATTCTGCCAGAGCATGCCATCTTTTGCTCAACAGCCTGCTCCACTAACAGGAATTGGGGTTTCACAAACCGCTACAATCTCCCCTGTCACTCAACCAATTCCTTTGCCCTCTGGCATATTCCCATTCCTCACCGATCTAACAGCCTCTCCCCGAGACACTTTTGTAGATTTGAAGTGGACGCCATTCTGGAAAGAAGAGATTAGAAAACCTTCTCGCCCTGTAGAATTACAGAAGGCATTGGAGGAAAAAATCAGTGAGTCGATCTCTCTAAAAGAGAGACATCTGCTCCTAATCCCCGGAATTGATAAACCGACCAAATTAAAGCCCGAGGAAATAGCCAAACTTAAGACCGAAGAATTGGAAAAAACAAAAGAAAAAATTCCTGAAGAAAAAGAGATCGCTGGGTATATCGTGTATTATGGAAGGGATTCAAAGACCTATACCAACAAATTGGACGTCGGTAATGCCACCAGTTACCGCGTGCGGGGATTAAACAATTATTCCACCTATTTCTTCGCCGTTCAGGCATACACAAAGGCCCGGGAGCTGAGTGAGCTTTCCAAAGAGGTTTCTGCAAACCCTAAAGAAGAAAAAGACCTTCTTTCCCCGATCGAAAGAAGTTTCTTGGAGGAGAAAATACCCCAGGACGTCTCCAGGGAAATCAAGCAGTTCGGGTATGATTTTTTCCTTTCCCAAATCAGTTCTTTTGCACCCGTTGTGGAATTTCCCGTTGAGCCGGATTACCCCATCGGCCCGGGAGATGCTTTTACCATTACGCTCTGGGGTAGGATAGAAGCTTCTTTCCCGGTTGAAGTGGACCGAAACGGAGAAATTACCCTGCCCAAGGTTGGCGTTTTGAAGGTTTGGGGTATGACTTTCTCCCAGCTTCAAAAATTTCTCTTCGAACAAATATCTAAGTATTACAAAGATTTTCAAATGAACGTCGCCATGGAAAAGCTAAGGACCATCCGGGTTTTCGTCGTCGGTGAAGCCCAGTCCCCCGGAAATTATATTCTAAGCCCAGTGTCCACCATTTACCATGCGCTGATTTCTGCCAGGGGTCCTTCTAAAAGGGGTTCCATGCGTAACATTCAACTCCTCCGTAACGGAAAGGTTATAGAAACGATCGACCTTTACGATTTCTTTTTAAGAGGAGATCGAAGTCGCGATGTTCGCCTGAAACCTGGGGATACAGTATTCATTCCGGTCATTGGCCCTACAGTCGGAATATCAGGAAGTGTTAAAAGACCGGCCATTTATGAATTAAAAGAACCTATCGCCCTGAAAGAATTTATCGAAATGTCTGGAGGAGTCACTTTCCAGGGATACCTCCAGCGGGTTCAGGTGGAGAGGGTCGAAGTCCACCAGAAAAAAGTGGCGGTGGATTTTGACATTTCCCCTGAAGGGAAAACCCTTCCTCCTCCTTTTTCCACCCTTCTGCGAGATGGCGATTTTGTCAAGGTCTTTCCTATTTACCATCAGGCTGAAAATATCGTTTTCCTTGAAGGACATGTGAAAAGTCCGGGAGGCTTTGAGCTAAAAAAAGGGATGAAGCTATCTGACCTCATACCCTCTTTTGATGTCTTACTCCCTGAGCCTTATCTGGGGCATGCGGAGATCCAACGGCTTCTCCCACCGGACAGAAAGTTGCAAACAATCTCTTTTAACCTTGGCAAATTATTAGAGGGAGACGAGCGGAATAACATTTCTCTCGAGAATCAAGACCGGGTGATTATCTTTGCCAAATCAACCCTAAAAGAACTACCGCAGGTGAGCATAGGCGGGGAAGTTCAGGCTCCGGGGAAATACAGGCTCATGGAAAAAATGAGGATAAAAGACCTCATCTATCAAGCAGGAAATCTTAAACGCAGCGCTTACCTTCAAGAAGCCGAGATAGCTCGTTTGATCAAAACGGAGAAGGAAGTCATTTCCAAAATCCTGAACATTAACCTCAACGAGGCCTTGAAAGATAATCCCCAACATAATATTCTTCTTGAAGAAGATGATTATCTGTTTGTTCGTCAGATCCCCAAATGGTATGTCGATAAAACCATTTTTGTTAAAGGCGAAGTCAAATTCCCCGGCACTTATACTTTTCATAAAGGCGAGCGCCTGAGCTCGGTCCTGGAGAGGGCCGGGGGGTTTACGCCGGAATCTTATCTTCCCGCTGCTTTTTTCACCCGGGAATCCGTGCGCAAGGTGCAGGAGAAACGCATCCGGGAATTTATCGAGGAGCAGGAGCAGGAGATCATCAAAGAGACCGCCCGGGGTACGGAAGCGGCCCTTTCCAAAGAAGAGGCCGAACAGCGCCAAAAAGCCCTGGTCCAGAGGAGGGAGCTGGTCGGGCGCTTGAAAGCCGCAACCGCCACCGGCCGGATTGTGATTAAAATAATGCCGCCGGAAAAACTCAAGGGGTCGGAGTTTGACATAGAGCTGGAAGAAGGCGACGCGCTCGACATTCCCATGATCCCTTCCACGGTCATGGTCATGGGCCGGGTTTACAACCCCAACGCGATATTTTACACCAAAGATAAACCGCTGGAATTTTACCTGAATAAAGTCGGCGGGCCGGCCGAGAATGCCGATGAAAAAAGAATTTACTTAGTAAAGGCCGATGGGACCGTTTTGGGCCGGACCCAGTCGAGCTTCTGGGGATTTCGCTGGGATGCGGAAACCAGCCGCTGGTCTGCGGGCGGATTCATGGGCGCCCAAATGGACCCTGGAGATACTATTTTAGTTCCTGAGAAATACGAAAGAATCTACTGGGCTCGGGAGATCAAAGACTGGACCCAAATCATCTTCCAGCTCGCCTTAGCCGCCGGCGTCCTCGCCGCATTGTATTGAAAAACAGGCTATAGGCGATAGGCAATAGGTTATGGGTTGGAGGCCAAAAACGAACCTAACGATCTTAACGTTATAACGTTCAACGTTTTTTCGCTTCCACGCATTCACGCATATACTCATTAACCCAAGGAACGCTATGAACCCCACCAACGCAAAAAATGAAACAATGCAACAACGAGATGAACTCCATAACGCTAAAAATGCAACAAACGCGGAACCGGAAGAAGTCAACCTTTTGGACTACTGGCGGGTCATCAAGAAACGCTCAAGGGTCATCGGTTTTCTCTTTTTAGTTTCCGTTGCCTCGGCCGCAGTCATCAGCCTG
>JASEHN010000267.1 GCA_030018715.1 Thermodesulfobacteriota bacterium
CCCGGACCTCAACAAAGGTGGTAAAACCACTTTTTCAAACCGCTAAATTGATACCTTTTTTCAACTTTTGTGCAGTCTGCAGCGGGATCATTTTAGAGGCTTGACGATTATCCTTTACTTTTTCTTAATCATGGTTTTAAAAACTCTGTGATCTCTGTGTCCTCTGTGGCTAATTTAAACCATTTTTGAAAGGAGAAACACCATGACACCCGTTACCCCCGAAGGAACTCCCGTACGCAAGGCCATCCAGTGGGTGTCCAAGATGCGCGAGGAAGGAGGAAAGGCATCTCTGGCGATTCTAATTGAACAGGCCTGTGTGCGTTTCAATCTCTCACCCAAAGACTGTGATTTTCTGCACCGGTTTTTCAGCGAGCAGGAAACAAGCAGGGCGGAGGAAGGGTGAAGCTAACAACCTCTTATCTTCCCCTGCTGGCATTTTCCTTGGATAGGCTTGCTCTTGCAACCGAACTGTAAAAAAACGGGGGGACCGCCGTCTTTATTTCGAGAAGACGTATTCTTGCCCGGGATCCAAAACCACTACCTCCACTCCGGGTGCTTCCTTCCTGGTTATGTCGACGAACTCTTTTGTATCCTGTACAAGGATGGGGAAAGTCTTGTAATGCATGGGAATGACTTTCTTGGGGGAGATCATCTTCGTGGCCCAGGCAGCCTGAAGCGGGTCCATGGTGAAGACACTGCCGATGGGCAACAGGGCCACGTCAATTTTATATAACTCCCCTATGGTCTTCATCGTATCGAAGAGACCGGTATCGCCTGCGTGGTAAATCGTCGTCCCGTCCTCCAGCTTGACAACATACCCACAGGGAGCTCCCGTAGCCGTAGAGTGGAAAGCCTGGGTCATGGTCACCGAGATCCCTTCATAAAGCAGGTTTCCCCCAATGTTCATGCCATAGCCGAAGTAACACACTTTTTCCGCCGGGATATGGGATTCGCTTTGGAGGCGGCGCGCCGTCTCCACGTTGGCCACAAGTAAGCCACCGGTCTTTTTGACTACATCTGCAGCTTGCCCAACATGATCAAAATGATCATGGGTTACCAACACCATAGCCGCTTCCTTCACGTCATTGATATTGAAAGCAGATAGGGGGTTTTCAAACCAGGGGTCAATGTAAAGAATTTTCCCGCTGTTAGAAGTAATCTGGAAACCAGCATGCGATAACCATTTGATCGTTGTCTTTCCCATTTTAAACCTCCTTTAAACGTTTTGGTAATTCTTTACTCTGTTAAGAAGCTTTGCCCACCGCTTCCAGTACCAGCCGAACTAAATCATCGGGTGTCGTTCCGGTAAACTGATAACCTAACTTTTCATAAACGGCTTGAACCTTTTCTCTGATCTTTTTTCCGTCAACGGGACTTCCTTTCAAAGCTTCTTCCACTTCCTCCAGAGCGGTAACCGGTGAACAAAGGATGTTCCCGGAAAAAAGAAGATTATGAATATGGCCTTCTTTGGTCAAAACCACGGCTCGAATCAATCCTCCCCTGGGAACCTTCCAAATCGTTTCTCCCCGTTTAACTCCAGAAGGAAGGGAGCCGAATTTCTTTTTTTCGGTGCGGGTCAGAAGGATTTCTGGAGAATACTTCTGCCGGTTTTCCTGCTCATAGTTCATCTCCACTTCACTGAGCCGGCCCAGAATGAGTTTCACTCCGAATATTTTTTCCAACGCATGCTGGTAAGCATCCCTCACCTCATCCAAGTTGACCGGCCTCCCTAACAGCTCTTCTAAGGAAACAGCCCGTTCCCCAATGGACTTTGCTTCCTTGTCGGCAAATTTTTCAGCAGGAATGTTCAAGGCGGGGTTGATGAGGTCAATCGGGGATGGCTTGTAAAGTAAAACACTGGCTCCGCTCCAGACATCCCCCATAAAGCTTCCGCCCATCCAGGATATCTTCCGCCCTTTCACCTCCATGTCATTGAAAGGGCGAAACTCCGCTTCTATTCCCCATTTTTCGTTAAATACTTCAGCCATTTGGGGGATGATCATTTTGAATATTTCGGCTACAGTGGGCGGAAGGAAATTTTTTCCGACGATGATATAGGCCGCAAAGAACCCTGGATAGGCTACATTTACGTAATAAGGCTGAAACCGGCGGGACACGCCGATGTCATGGGCTCGACAATATTCCAAATTAATGTCTTTCTCCGGGTCCGGGTAGAAACCCAAGGATATGCCGATCTTTTTCATACTGCAAAAGGCCACTGTATCAGGCGCCTGCCCTTCCATTCGGGCGCGCTGGATGGCCGGGTTTAAAAAAGCAGAATTCTCGTTAATATCTACGTAAAGGTCCAGCAATCTCCATTCTTTGCTCATGGGCTCCCTCCTCAATAACGTGACGGAAATAAAGCTTGAACAGAATCAATTCTTGTTCTCGCCTCAACTTTGGATTCTTGCGCTATCTCTTATGAAACAAAGATAACTTCCTTCCCCTTCCGTCTTTTGTCGGCGAAGAGGTTTATTGGTCAAAGAAATAACTTTAAGGGATTGTTTCACGGGAGCTGGCCGTACGAAAATTGTTTATAATTTTGTTTAAAATAAGTCAAGAAGAATTTCCAGGTTTGTCGTTTCCTGATTGAATAAAGAAACCTAACCGGGACTCTAAACCATTGGTTTTGCTGCGACAAGTTTTACAGTTTGTTTATTGGTAGAATATAAACATCGCTACCGCCAACCTGATGAACGCAATGGAGATCAACTTGGACCCGATCCCGGTGAAGTTGGGGTCGGCTGGCTTGAGCTGGTCCGGATTGGTGTATGTCGGGGTATTATCCTACAATTTTATCTGAAAAAGAAAATTTGAGATCATGGGGAAGTATTCTTCAAGATATATTTCTTCCTGGGCAGGTCTTCTTGAATGGCCATGATTTCATCCCGATAACTCTCGGGTGCCTCCACGTGGCCCCAACCTTTTTGAACCTGGAAAATACCGCCATAAGCAGTGTCATGATAGCTCTTCATGCGATGGGGAATTTGCCGCTCCGTAAGGATTGAATCCATCAGCTGGGCTTCAATCTCATTTTCAAGCACTACGATTTTTTTATACCCTTCCGAGTCTCCAACCATAAATTAACCCTTTTTCCTTATTACCGGAAACCCAAGATATGCCCCACATCTGGGTCATCCTCACGCACTCTGTAAAGCTCAGATGTGCCTCTTCGCGGCCAGAGCCGTGCCCCCCCGACGAGACAGGCTCCCCTATAGGCCGCCGCATCTATGCCGCGAAACGGCATGGCCTATCGTTCAAGGCCAAAAGAAATCCCGCAAAGCGGGCTTTGGCTGGGAATCTCTTGGCCTGTGTTATCTGCCTTTGCGGGCAATATAAAAAAATAAGAAAAATTTACTTTTTTTATAATTGATTCCATTCCTCAGCAGTAACTTCACGGCCTATTATTTCTTCTATTTCTCGAATTATCATGCGAAGTTGTGGGATAGAATATTCTGTATTAGAAGGGATTGCCAGACGATGTGTTTAATAAACCAAAAACTGATGTCTTGTTCCTGAGAGGGGACCGTCAAAACCAAGTTGTCGCAATCGATGAATGAAATCCCTGCGCTTACACGGCGTCCATTTGCTCACGGGTTGGCTCCCTATTCAAATCAATTCCCCCTATGACTGGCAGAGGATGTCCAAGTTTTAATCCTACTAAAATCCAGTCTTCGAGTGTTGAGTGCAATTCCTCCTCACATTCACGCAAAGTGTTTCCAAAGGCTATAACTCCTTTGCAGGGGGGGATCCTCCCAGCAAATGTGCCGTCTTCAAGCTTATCATAGACCGCTTGAGCCATCATCTGTTCCACATACTCACTCAGGATATATCGTATTACAGGCATAATAAACCTCCCTGCCACAACCTTTAATGAATTATAACAGAGTTAAAGCTCATGATGAAACAAATTCTAAGCTTCATCCGCCGGTGTTGGAATAATTTATCATTTGTACTATCCGTCCTTTCGGGAGGCTCCTGCATTGAATGGACAACGATTCTGCTGTTTGTGAAGTTGGTGTAAGCCAATTTGGACGAACCCAATGATCCACAAACAGCGTGTTAGCCGAAGTGCACCTTTTCCTTTTGTTTCATTAAATGGCCAAACTTTTTGCGTAATAAATCAAGTTGTTCTTTTTCTGAAAGACGGCATAATCTGTCTTCTGCCACTTTTTGAAGTCGGAGTTTCATCTCTACCGCATCATATTTCTTAGCTTTCATAAAGCACCTCCTTCGGGATCCTAATATCAAAGAGGGCAAAGCCTTTGGCTGCTAATCTTTTGGCCTGGGTTAGCGGCCGTTCTTTGCGAGCAAATCTTTTCTAGATCCCGTAAATGCCGCTTCTTCTATGTCTAACCTCTCCTGTATAATCCGCTTGAGCCAGTTGTCTAAATTCGCCTCACGATGCAAACGTGCAAAGAAAGCTGCCTTAGTCGCCAATGCTGCCGGGATTGATACAGAGGTCAATTTTGATCTACGGACCTTCACAGGTTTTTCCCACGCAGTTTCATCATCTGCTTGAGCGGTCACGATACGATCGATTTCTTCTTCACTCATAACTTTTCTTTTTGCTTTCATATTTCCCATCCTGTGATAACCCGAACAACATTGCCCGGTTTGAGTTGAAAAATTATTCTAAGCTTTCGCCCTCCCACTGTATTGCCAATAAGTTGGTAACGGTCTTTGTATGTCTTATTTCTACGAATCTCAAAATACGAAAAAAAACATTCGACTGCTTCTTCAAAAGTGACTCCATGACTACTGAGTTTATCGCGATCAAAGTCATATTCAAAATCCGAGGGAATAAATCGATTCCAATTTACCATTTATGATATCCTTATTTGTTATTCTTAAGTACTCGCAAAGAATGAGCAGCTACGGGGCGCCCGGGTTCCCGACGTGACTCGGAGGGACATTTGGGTCATCTACCGGGATACCGGCAGATAGGCGCTGTGCCGCGGAGCGGCCAGCGCCGTGCCCTCGGGAACACGGGCGCCCCGATAGGCCGCCGCGTCT
>JASEHN010000268.1 GCA_030018715.1 Thermodesulfobacteriota bacterium
GGCCCTCAACAAAGGCTTTTATACCATTTTTTCAAATCGCTAAACTGTTACAAAACATCAAATGTGAAAGGAATGCCTGAAAAACATGGAATCTTTTAAAAAAATAGCCATCTTGGCGGCGAAGGAAGCCGGGCTTCTTTTGAAAAATAAACTTGGCCAGAGAAGAAAAGTGGCCTACAAGGGAGCAGTCAATTTAGTTACGGAGATGGACCTCCTTGCCGAAAAAGTCATCGTTTCCACCATCAGCCGGCACTATCCGACTCACAATATATTAGCCGAGGAAAAGACTATAAAGCAGGAAAATTCTCCTTTCCGCTGGATTATCGATCCCTTAGACGGAACCACCAATTATGCCCACGGCTACCCGGTTTTTTGCGTCTCTATCGCCCTGGAAAAGTCCGGGGAAATAATCCTTGGCGTAGTTTATGACCCGACGCGCGAAGAACTTTTCCTTGCCGAAAAAGGGAAAGGAGCGCGTCTGAACGGGAAAAAAATCCATGTGTCTTCAGTCCCCAAATTATCCCTTAGCCTCCTGGCTACTGGATTCCCCTATGACCTGCGGGAAAGTCCGGTCAACAATTTCGACCATTTTCATAATTTTGCCCTCCGGGTCCATGCCGTAAGAAGGGCCGGTTCTGCGGCCCTGGACCTCTGCT
Source organism: Thermodesulfobacteriota bacterium (assembly GCA_030018715.1). Taxonomy (GTDB): domain Bacteria; phylum Desulfobacterota; class SM23-61; order SM23-61; family SM23-61; genus JAHJQK01. The sequence continues at coordinate 657 of JASEHN010000268.1, forward strand.
ACGTGGCTTCGGGGCGTTTTGACGGGTTCTGGGAAATGAAGTTAGGACCCTGGGACATGGCTGCCGGAAGCCTGATTGTTCAGGAAGCCGGGGGGAAAATTTCCGATTTTTCCGGGGAAAACCTCGGCCTGAATGGACAACACGTTTTAGCCAGCAATGGAAAGATTCACCGGGAAATGTTGGAGATTTTAAAAATGGGGAAATCATGGTGAAAAATAACGATTTCAGGGAAGGCAGGAATCAGAAGTCAGAAGTCAGATGTCAGAACCACTTGCGCCTTACGCCTCACGGTCCTATAAGGGAATCATAAAGGCTCAACACTTTTGGGGTAATGGCCGGCCAGCTAAATTGCTTGACTTTGGCCAAGGCCGCCAGGGTCAATTTCTTGGCTAATGGAGGATTCTCGATAACCTCCTGGATCCGGTCGGCCATGATTTTCCAATCCCCTTCCGGGACTAAAAATCCGGTTTGACCATCCTCCACCGTGTACTGGAGCCCGCCAACTCTGGAAGCGATCACCGGTGTTCCGCAGGCCATGGCTTCCAGGGCCACCATGCCGAAAGATTCATACCGTGAAGGCAAGACCAGGGCCTTGGCTGCTGAATAGAAATAGGGTAAGAGATCCTGTCGCTGTGATCCCCAAAAAGCAACCTTATCTTGTAATTTCATACGGTTGACCATCTTCCGTAACTTCTGCATTTCCTGGCTTTCAGCCCGGTGGTCTGCATCCAATTCGCCACCGATTATGATCAACCCTAAATTATGACTGTTACTGCTCGCCAATGGTTTGCGGGAAAGATGATTGATAGCTCTGATCAATACATCAATTCCTTTAATTGCGTCAATCCGGCCGACAAACAGAACAAATTCCCTTTCCGAAAGGCCGAGTATTTTTTTGGCTTTCATGGCCGGAAGGGGTTTAAAAAGGGTCAGATCCACCCCGCAGGGAATAACCCGGACTTTGGCGGGGTTGTGCAGGATCATTTGTTCCCTTTCCCATGGACTTGGGGCGATCAGGCAATCAGCCACATCCATGATTTGCTTTTCCACCTTTAGCCGGTCCCTGGTTTCTTTCTCCTCACCCTTCCGCCTGACTGAATTTTTCAAAACTCCTAAAGTGTGGAACATATGCACTAAAGGGATGGACCATTGGCCTTTGAGCTGCTCCCCTACCCGGCCGGAAAGCCAATAATGGGAATGCACTAAATCGTAGGAAATCTTATTCTCTTTGGCGAATTGAACGATTCTCGCGGTAAACTCAGGCAAAAATTTCAGAATCTCGTTTTTAGGCACGGGTTCTTCCGGGCCTGCCTGGAGGTGAATGACCCGGGCCTTTTGGTCCATGGAGACGATTCGGGAGATGTGGGGATTTTGGGATCGGGTGAATACATCCACCCGCAGGCCAAGGCGGCCCATCTCCCGGCTTAATTCGCGCACGTAAACGTTCATGCCCCCGGTTTCTTTTCCTCCGAGGGCCGCTAAAGGACAACTGTGCACGCTGAGAACGGCGATACGTCTCATCTTTTTTCCACACGAATCCGGTAGATTTTTTCCTCTTTGCCCCCCAGGCGATATTTGTATTCTTCCCTTCCCCGCAAGAAATTGAAACGTACCATGCCCTTTTCTATGGCCCGGCGAATACAAAGGGCAGCTAAGATAATACCGGGACTGAACCTGCTGAATTGGGGATCATACCCGGAGTTGTAAACGAATTCTGTTCCTGCAAAATCAAAAGAGAAAAACGCAGCAACCTCCTGGCCCTCGACTTTCAAAAAAGACAATTTTAGCCATCCCCTCTCCTTAAATCGAGAGGCAATCTCCCGGAAATAAGATTCCATCGCCGGGGTCATGAATTCTGCCTTGTCTTTCCGGCTCTGGCGGTGAAGGGAAAAAAAATTTTCCATTTTTTCCGGAGCGGAAGGCAAATCCTCATTCCCCGACAATTCGAAAGTGGCTTCCCTCTCTATGCGGCGCATTTTCCGGCGAAGCTCGTGCCGGTCCTTTGAATTCAATCTTTCCAAAAAATCTTCCCAATTAGAAGGAAGGTCCAGATAGATAGCCACCTCCTCAACTTCTTTAAGCACCTTGAAGCCGCAAGATTCCATCACCCGAGGAAAAAATTGGGCCGTGGGTGAGAATTCGGAGATTCCGTCGAACTCCAGATACTCCCATGGCCCTTCCCGAAAAAAACCGGCCAGGGCCTTGAAAACCTGTTCTTCACTACCCGGGGCGACAATTAGGTCGCGGTAATCGCAAACATCCGTGCTGCCCAGAAGGGCAAGCCCGTTTTCCTCTCCTTTTGAATTCACGAAGGCCCCCAGGGCTAAAAGAGGGCCCTGGTCAATCCGCCAAAGGATTATCTTCACCTCAAGCAAGCTTCCGAAATGCCTCAACCAGATTTCATTCCAGGCAGGGGTAAGGAACGGATTGGGATAATGGCTGCCTAAGAGAAGCGCTTCCCATTCTCCCGTCAAAGGCTCCGGAAAGGAACTTGCCTCCAGCGCTTCGATTCTCATGACTGGTCCTTGTCCATCCGCAGGGGTAGAGGATAGAATGATGTTTGCCTCTCCCGCCCGACTATGGTTTCCAATCCATGACCGGGATAAATGATCGTATCATCGGGGAGGACGAAAATTTTCGAATGGATGGATGCAAGGATCATCTCTTCATCTGATCCGGGGATCGACGTATTACCGGGGCCATTGGGAAAGATAGTGTCTCCGCTGAAGAGTGTTTTTTCGCTAAGCAAACAAACTCCACCTGGCGAATGGCCCGGTGTATGCAAAACCTTTAGAGAATATTTTCCGAATGCCAGCATTTGCCCGTCTTGCAGGAAAAAATCCGGCGGTTTTTTCAATCCCCTAACATCCCCCGCATGAATCCCCACGGGGGCGCCGGCCTTATTTCTCACTTCTTCCAGGGCGCCTATATGGTCCATATGACCATGGGTAATCAGAATATACCGGACCAATGTCTCCCCCGCTTCTTGCAGAATGCGTTGGGCCTCGGCTGCCGGATCGATAATTACGCCTTCCTGCGTCCAGGGACAGGTCAGGATATAACAATTATTTCCAAAAAACCCAACTTCAAGCCTCTTAATTTCCATTCCATTTTCCTTTTCACTAAAAGGTTAGGATCGAGATCGTAAGTCGATACATCCCCTGCGCCTTTTGTTTTTTATCTTTTATCCCTTACCTATTACCCATTACCTATTACCTGTTTTTTTATTGCCCTGTGCCATTCGTCCCTCATCCATCGTCTATCGTCCCTCGTCCCTCGCCATTCGTCTGTCGCCTTGCGCCTTGCGCCTTACGGTTTTTTAAAACCCGCTGAAAGGTACGGGAATGAAAGTTAAAATAAAAATGGCTACGGCCACCCATCCCATAATCTTGCGCTTGCGGTCTAAAGGAACCCACCATTCCAACAAAGGGGGATGACGAAATCCCATAATGAAAAGAAGAAGTCCCCAGAAAAGCCAGCCCTGCCATCCAAAAACACCCAGGCCCAATAATCCCACAAAAACATATTTGGCGATTTTATTCTGTCTTTCCCCCAGGAGGGCATAGGCCACATGTCCTCCATCTAATTGCCCGATGGGTAAAAGGTTGAGGGAGGTGACTAAAAGGCCGATCCAACCGGCAAACCCGACCGGGTGGATGACAATATTAAAACCTTCGGGGATGGGACCAACCACCAGCCAGCTCAATAAGGAAAGGAGGAGGGACGACCCCAGGGTCGTCCCCACCTGCCCTTGTATCATCTTCACTTCCGAAAGCTGAAGCCCCAGGATGAGAAGGGGGATAGAGACAGCGATGCCCACCAGGGGTCCGGCTGCGCCCACGTCTAATAGGATCCGCCGGTCCCGCACGGGTGAAAGTATTTTGATGAAAGCCCCAAAGGTGCCGATAAAAGAAGGCGCCGGGATAAAATAGGGTAAGGTAACATTGAGTCCATGCTTTTTGGCCACCAGGTAATGCCCCAGCTCATGCGCCAGGAGAATGCCCAGCAGGGAGAAGGAAAACGGAATCCCTTTGAAAATCTGCTCGGGATTTTTCAAGGGGTTCACCCCCTCCTGGAGCGCTCCGGCTAAAAGAGTTGTAGCCAGGGTGAGGATAAACAGGATAAAATTAACCGCGATCCGGGGCCTGGGGTAAATCGGGGCTGGATAAAGCCCATCCTCCATATATTCCGGCCTGGTTGATTCCTCAATTTTATTTCTTTGCCAAAATTTCCTAAAATCCATTTTTTCCACGCCCCCCTTTTAAAATAACAAAAGACACCCCTTCAGGCAACACATATTGTAACACTTTAGCTCTTTGAAAAAAGGTGTGTTGTAAAGGCCAAGGAATTCCAGG
>JASEHN010000269.1 GCA_030018715.1 Thermodesulfobacteriota bacterium
CCCCCTCCCGTCCGGGCCGTGTCCTGACTATCATTCTGAAATCATGAATGAAAATCAAAAGTGAAGGGGGAGGCAAGGACCTTTTTCCCCTTGACAAGACTTTCAGAAAAAATATAAATTACATAAATATATCAACCCTGCTAACCCAACGAAAAATGTAGTAATAAGGGAGGTGAATTCGGCAGCAAGAAATGAAGACACACAGCAATGGTTTGGGGAAAGAATGATCAATGACGTGGAGATGCCCAATAACGCCAGGAGGTTTCAACATGGAACAAAAAGCATTACGAGTACCCTTCTTTGAAAACACCTCTGTCGGGCAGTTAAAACAAAGGATCTATAAAATGTCCGACCGCGAAATCGATGAGCTCCTCAAAGAATACGGAATTCCCTCCCCCGGAGAGATGGAGAAGCCGGGAACCTACATTCAAAACACCGTCCGCAAAGAGCTGGTAGAAAACCGCCGGAAAAATGATGTGGTCATTGTCCCCGTGGGTTCCACCGAAAATCATGGACCCCACTCGGTCAGCGGCCATGATACCTTCCAGGTTACTCGCCTAGCGGAAGCCGTCCGCCGCCAGACCAAGAAAATGGGGGCCCCGGTTAATTTATTTTTTCCGATCAACTATGGTTGCCATCCTCCCTGGCATCAAGGAATGTTTGGGACCGTCATGGTAAATGATGAGGCTTTTGAGCAGACTATCATGCATGTTATGTATGGGTTATGGAATGACGGCTTTCGCAAACAGATCTGGATCAATAACCATGCCCACCAGAATGAGCTGGAAAAGGCCATCAAACGCTTTATGAATACCTATCAGCTTCCAGGTTTTTATTTAGCCCTGGAATGGACCCGGGCGGTCCGCGATTTCTTAGAGATTGAGGAGTATGGAGGAAAATTCGCGACTCGTTTTGTCCATGCCGATGAGGCGGAAACCGCATTTGCCCTCCTTCTTTTCCCGGAGATGGTCAAGATGGAGTACGTGGTGGATACGGGGCTCATGGCCGATTTTAAATATCTCCCTCCGGGGCATTTTGATCTATCGGCTGAGGACCTGAACCGGCCGAATACGTACAAGACCCGGGCCGGAGATCTACCCCTGGAAGTGGTGGCGACCCCCGAAGGAGTGGTGGGGAAAGCCTCCCTGGGAGGTGCAGAAAAGGCCAAACGGGTAGTGGCGGCCATTTGCGAGTACATCGTCCTCCTGCAAAAAGAAATTCTGGAAACATGGCCCGCCGGCACAGTTCCTGAGCCTGAAAAGACTACCTTTCGAACGAACAAGGAGATGGAACCTTATCTCAAGGAGCCCGGCAGTAAGGGTTGGAAATCTGTCTATTCTTTACCCAAGATCGGACCTTATTAGAATAAAATAAGGATTGAATCCATTTCAGTTTACTATCGTGGGAGTAGGGGTGAGTTTGGGAGAGGAAATGATGTGAGGCCTGAGTTTTTTCGAAGAATTTGCCTCAATCTTGAAAAAGAGCCGAATGACCGCCAAACGGGCGATTAAAAGATTGGTGAAAGAAGGGAAATTATCATAGAAACTCAAGAGGGTACTGAATTAAAAAAGGAGAAACGGTAGTGGAAATCCGAGACTTCAGTGGGTCAATGATCAACTCATAACGATGGGAAGGGCTATGATTCCTGTTAAGTTGTATCCTGGTATGCTGGAAGAAAATTTAGAAGGCGGGGAGGTGATATAAATACTGCCAATTTTTTACTGCCAGGTCACCCATGCCTGTTCAGGATAAAGGTATGAAAAGAGTTCAGAGGAAAAAGGAAGATTTTCGTCTAACTCTACAGCCTTTTTAAGGGATCATTGCAAAGATATTCCGATTTAGAAAGGAGAGGAAAAAATGAGTCAGAAGCCTTATAATATCATTGATTGTAGCATAGTGGACGTAAAGGAGTGGATCGAAGAAATGGATATTGTTTTGATTCCCATCGGAAGCTGTGAACAGCACGGCCCTCATTTGCCACTGGGCACGGACAGCATCACGGCTGAGGTGATCACGGAGCGGGCAGCTAAAAAAGCAAACGTCCCCCATACTCCTTTGATTTGGTGCGGTTATTCTCCGCAACATATGCGGAATCCAAATAGTGGGGCCGGGACAATCACCTTGAGGTCTACAACCTTTAATGCCCTACTGTATGATATCGGCCGGAGCCTGATCCATCATGGTTTCAACAAGATTGTCTACGTCACTGGACATGGCTCCAACATCAAAGTTTTAGACCCTATGTTGAGGAATCTTAGATACGAGACCGGGGCGTTCATTGCTATGTACAAAGCTTATTCGGAGAGAGATTTATCGCTGGTGGAGGATATCCTAGAAAATCCCAAGGAAGAAACCCCGGGCTGGCATTGCAGTGAAATGGAAACGGCCCAGGATATGGCCTACAATATGAACCTGGTTAGAATGGACCGGGCGGTTAAAGAATTTGTCCACGCTCCCAAATGGATGGGAAATGCCTTTAATAAGGTAGACGGTTCTGCGGGGGTCACATTCCAAGGCCAGGAATATATTGTCGTTCCCATGGAACACCATGAGTATAGCGACTCGGGAGTGGTTGGGAACCCGTTCCGGGCTACCCCGGAAAAAGGAGAAAAATTGTTTGAAAGATTCGCTTCCTATTTGGCCGATTTTTTAAATGAATTGAAAAAAATTAAGGTGGAAGTCTACAACCGACCTTTTACATGTCGGGCCTAAGAAATTCATCCCTATAGGATGTCGTTGCTGGTGGCATTTAGAGCGACATCCTATAGGGAGGGAAAGGGATAAATTTTAGGATTGGGGGCATCTAAGGAAAGATTTTGATGAAAATTTAAGATACAAACAATAAACAAATTCAAAAGAATAAAAGGGAAGAAAGTTTTGAAGCAATGGGCTGATTATTCTAAGAAATGTAAGGAGATATTATGCTTAGAGGGATCTCCTGTGGCGGTGAGTTTTCGGAAGGAGGCTTTACCGGGAGAAAAAATTCCCAAGGAAGGGCTTACGTTTTGTCAATTTTCTCAGCAGGCCAGGGTGAAGAAGAAAGTTCTGCAGGTCTGTGCCGATAATGTGATTTGTTGTAAAGGGGCCAGTGCTTTGGGTCTTTATGAACCACCGGCCAATATTTTGAGTGGGAAGCGGGACGCGGGGAGAAAGGTGAGAGATATGCAAGCGGCGTTAACCTTACAGAAAGAGATTCCCCGGATAAAGCCTGGAAAATTTAATTATATAATCGTTTCTCCCCTGGAAAATGCCCCGGTGGATCCCGATGTTATTTTAATCACAGGTTACCCGGCACAAATTTGGAGGATATGTCAGTCCGCGACCTGGAAAGACGGCAAGAGGCTTTCCTTTAGCACCAGCACAAGTCAGGGAGTTTGTGTGGATGGAGTGGTGGTTCCCTACCTCACGGATCATATGAATATCAGCTTGGGCTGCACAGGTATGAGAATTTTTGCCGGTTACAGTGAACATCACCTGATTGCTGGATTATCGGTGGGGAAGTTTAAGGAAATGATGGAGGGATTAGAAACGACGAATGCTCGTGAGTATACATACCCCATTTCCTATGAGTCCTATGAAGCTACGCCTCAACTACCCAGGGCTTGGACGATTATGAGAGAAGTGCCCAAAAAGGTCCTGCAGAAGCTGCCCAAAGAAGTGCGGGAAATATTCGAATAAAAGCCTGCCGGCGATCTTAAAAATATTCAAGAGAATTCATGGAGAAACATAAGGGAGTATTTTAAATGCGCAAAATAATCGCCATTATGGCCACGTTGGACACCAAGGGCGAGGAGGTAAAATACTTCAAAGAGCAGATCGAAAAGAAGGGCAAGGATGTGTTGATCATCGATATGGGTCTACGTGGTACCCCCATCAGTGTTAAGGCGGATATTCCCCGAGAAATGCTGGCGGAAGCTTCAGGTTCTTCAATGGAATTAATCCAAAAGGAAGGTAGAAGGCAGGCCATGGAAATAATGATGAAGGGAATCGTTAAGGTGATTAAGGAATTGCACGCTCTCGGAAGATTCCATGGCCTCCTGGCCATGGGCGGAATGGATGGGGCTTTGCTGGCTTCGGCAGGCATGAGGGCCCTACCCCTGGGGGTGCCTAAGTTTATCGTTACGCCTATCGCCGAGGGAGAAACGAAATTTGGCACCTACGTGGGCACCAGCGACATGATCATGATGCATTCTGTGGTAGATATTTTAGGAATCAATGAGATCAGTAAAAAGATATTTGATAACGCCGTAGGGGCAATGATCGGTATGGTAGATATGGAAGAGAGTTTGAAGATAACGGGGGGAAAGGTCATTGCTACAACTATGTACGGGAATACCACCCCGGCAGTGATGGTGGCTAAAAAGCTCCTTGAAGAAAGAGGTTATGAAGTCGTCGTGTTCCATCCGAATGGCACGGGCGGCAGAGCCATGGAAGAGCTAATTGAACAGGGATTTTTCACGGCCGTATTAGATATGACGACCCATGAAATAGTCGATGAGCTGTTTCATGGTATCCATGCCGGTGGACCTCACCGGTTGGAAGCAGCGGGCAAAAAGGGAGTCCCCCAGGTTGTGGTTCCCGGTTGCGTAGACTTTATCCTTCACGGACCCGGGGACAGCCTCCCGGCGGAGTATAAGAAACGAAGGGTGTATTGCTTCAATCCAGCGGTGACCATGGTAAGGACTACCCACGAGGAGATGATAACCATCGGCCGGGTGATGGCGGAGAAGCTAAATAAGGCGGTTGGACCAACGGTAGTGATCATTCCTTTGGGCGGCTTTTGCATGTACTGCCATGAAGGGGAAGCACTTCATGATCCGGAGGGAGATAAAATTTTCATTGCCTCCCTAAAGAAACACCTGAAATCCCAGATTCAGGTGGTGGAAATTGATGCGCACATTAATGATCCTGTTTTTGCCCAAACCGCTGTTTCTTTCCTCATAAGGATGATCCAACAATCATCTGTGGCCGGGCACCGAGCGGGGAACCATGGGGCCGGTGATG
>JASEHN010000002.1:0-22422 GCA_030018715.1 Thermodesulfobacteriota bacterium
GCCTGGAAGAGGGGGACAGGGGTATGGGGGGCCGGCAGCGGGGCGGGACCGAGGGGCGGCGGCCTTGGCTGGGGTTGGGCCGGTGGCTCTGGGCCGTGGGTGGGGGGCGGTGCGCTCCAGGGCCAGGGCCAAGACAAGGGCAAGGGTTTAGTTCCGATAAGACGCCTTATCGGAACTAAACTCGAAGGCTAACTGTCTCATCTCACTATACTTATCGGTTTGGTGGGCCGGTCTCCCCCCTGCTGGCCGGTCTGCTGGGCTTCGTCTGGCTCGGGATCGTCTCCGCAGATCACGATGCGGGCTCCGCCGGCGCTCTCAATAACCTCCCGCTGCAACCCCAGGCACTTCGAGGCGATGGAAAGGGCTTGAACCCTGGTCCCGGCAGGCGTGGTTGGATCGTCAGCTATGGCCAAAAGGCGGGTGGCGATGGCCTCCTCGGAGAGGCCGACGCGGCGGAAAATTTCACGGGGGTCCGTCCTATGGCAATACTTATCAAGTATCTTTTTAGCTGTCATGCGGGCGGCTTGGTGCTTGCACTTGTAACCTGCTCGTCTGAGTGCCTCCTCTTGTGAAATCTTCTTTTTCCCTGGTGGTGTGGGTGAGAAGTATATCTCCAAGAACCGCAGCTGTCGGGGCGAGAAGTCAGCTTTAAGGTCAAGCTCCTGGTCGGTTTCCTGGTCTGCTACCGCAGGTACAGGTGCTACCGCAGTCTGGGCCTTGACGAGTTGGGCGAGGGTGATGGTAGGCTGGCGCAGCCCTCGGGCCTTGGCGAACTCCTTGAGGGCCTGGTCAGGGGACTGGCTGGCGGCAGCTTGAGGGATAACCGCAGGTTTTTCTTTCTTTCCCATGTCAACCTCCTAAGCAACCTTATTTGCTAAGCATTGAGATATTAGATAGTTACCCAATTAGCCTATAATATCCATATGTTAAAAGGTATCCCTAAAAAACATATATATATCATATAGTTATATATCTAAAAGCCTCGCCCGCCTAGATAGATATATAGATATACGATTATAGAGGCCGGAATATAGACCGGAAATCTCTTTGATTATCACCATGTTAGAGGTGGGAATGTCAAGGGTAAATATTATTATTCCGTTATGGCAAAATAAACTTGACAATATGGCAACCACGATATACCTTGTGATTGAAGGTTGAGGCCGTCGGCGGGAAGGGAAGAAGGAAGGCATAAACGGAAGGATAACGGGGGCTGAGGTGCTGGAATCCTGGGAGGCGGAGCAGGAGTGGAGGACCACATGAGTGACGAGATTCAGAAAGCGATAGACCGGGCGAAAGCGATGGAGATGGTGCGGCGGGTCCTGGCCGACACCAGGGCCAAGGTGGCTTGGGTGGACCACGTTTTAGACTATGAGAACCTGGCGGTGGCGGCAGCTTACGACAACCTCAACCTGGCCGAGAAACGGATGGCGGCGGACCTGGAGGCCCACCTTCAGGCTCATGGGCTGACGGTGGGGCCGGGGAACGACCGGGAACCGGTAAACGTGATCGCCTGGAGCATCTTCGCAACAGCAGGGGCTTAACTCTTTGGGCAGGGCAGGGGCGGCGGCGTCCCTGTTCCACCTTGAGGGCTAAGACGAGCAGTTAAAAACTATGGCAAGGAGGATGAACACATGGGCGCAGTGGTAGCAATCAAGCAACCGCAGTTGAAGCCGAAGGCCCCGAGCTTTGGGGAAGCCTTGGAAAAGGCGGCAACGACCGAGCCAAAGGCCAAGGGTAAGAAGGCGACCATGCCCACCCTGGAGGCCACGCCGGAAGTGAAGCAGGCCGTGGACGAGTATCAGGAGGCGAAGGCGGCTTTCAAAATGGCCGAGGCCACCATGAACCACAACGGCGAGCTCCTCATGGATTTCGTGCGGGTGGCGCAGGACGCGGCCGGATTCGTTGGCCGGTATCAGGGCAGCTATGCCGTCATGGGCAACAAGCACCAGGCCAAGGTGATTTACGCCAACAAGTATTCCATCAACTCCGAGGATGAGGGGGAGATGGTGGCGATCCTGGGTGAGAACTTCGACACCCTCATCGAGAAGAAGTTTTCCGTGAAGCTAAAGGCGGCGGTGTTCGAGGACGAGGCCCTTCAGGCAGAATTGATGGGGTTGGTAGGCGAGCGGTTTGCCGACTTCTTCGAGACCGAGGTTAAGCTGGGGGTCTGCGAGGACTTCTCCCGGCTGGTCTATCAGGCCGTGCAGCCGGAGCAGCTTGACACCCTGAGAACCTTTGCCCGGCAGTATAAGCCGTCAATCAGGTAGGCGAATTTGCAAAGATGCAGATTCGGAATCCTTGACAAAGGGGGCGGGGGCGACCCCGCCTCCCCAGGAGGGAGATCATGGCAGTTGAAGCGGCAAAAGAGGGACAGACTTTCGAGTATGAGACCTATCGAGGTGGCAAGAAGAATGTCAAGGAGGCTGCTACGGTAAGACCTTCCTGTGGCGGCCAGCGCGGGGCTTGGTTCTGCATTACCCACGGTATCAGTTTTCGGAACCAGCTTGAGAAAGACACCCACATCTCCAAGGGAGACCATGTTCTCTGCTGGATTTGCCTTGAGCATGGGGCGGAGGTTCCCTAAATGACCCTGGACAGCTTCAAATACTTCTACCCGGAGCGTCCGCGCCTTCTGCATATCGAGCAGCCCTTGTTCGACACCTTGAGCGGCCACCCTGACTGCATAGCGGAGCCGAAATACAACGGCAGCCGGTTACAACTGCACTTCCTCAACGGCGCCTTTCAATTCTGGAACCGGCACGAGCAGCCGATGGTTTACACCCCGAGCCCGGAAGTGGTGGAGGCCCTGGCCGGCCTGAACCTCAAAGGCTACTGGCTGTTCGATGGGGAACTGCGGCACAACAAGACCAAGGGAGTGAGACACAAAATCGTGCTCTATGATGTGTTCATCGCCGGTGGCATCCTGCTCCTGAGCGCAACCTTTCAGGACCGGCGGGGGATTCTCGAAACCCTGCTGCATTACAATGGCGACTACACCCTTTTGAGCCTGCCCATCCAGCACCCGGAGGGCTTCCGCCAGGTGTTCGGGGAACTTATCAAGGACGAGGAACTTGAGGGGCTGGAAATCAAGAACCTCCAGGGCCAGCTTCAGCTTGGCAGGGGCCGGGCCGTGGAGAGTAGATGGATGTGGAAGGTGCGGAAGCCTTCCGGCAGGTATCACTTTTAAGGAGGATGCAGCGATGGTTTACGCAATCCATTGGAACCCTTATAGCCGACCGGACCAGGAAGAAAGGCGAAACAATATCCGGGCGGCCTGGGATGCCTGGGCCGACTTCAACTCTGCCCTAACACCCTGGGGCCGCCTCCCGAGATCATTGAGGCATGGGATCGGCTGAGACCGTGGATCGAGCAGCAGGCTGAGATGGGTGAGGGATTAAATCTAACCGAACGGGAGGACTACGCAAATGGCTGAGAGGTATTGGGGAAGGATTCAGTTTCCCGCCTCAATGATCGACGCGGGAATTAAGGAGGCCCTGGAACACGAAGGGGCTGAGTTTGGCCCCGATGGACAGGCGTACCCAAGGCCGGATGAGGTCTGGACTGAGGACGGCATCTTCAGCCTGGACGACCAACAAGCCCGGTATGGCTGTTTTGAGAACCTGGAAGCCCTTTTGAAACAGAAAGGGGTGCCCTTTGACCGGGAGAGCGGTGCTTATTTCGAGTATATCCCGGAACTGGTGATCTTTCGGCCTGCCCAAAAGGGCACGCCCGCGCTGGACATCACCTTTAACCTTTCGGACGGCGTGCCGGTAGTGGACGTGCAAAAAATCAGGAACCTCTTGCCCCAGGGGATAGAGGCGGTTAAAGCATACCTGGATGAGCACTTCCCCGCCTATCCGCCCTTGAGCGAAGCATGAAGCTCTTTTGGGCGGCGGCAATTTGGATAATCATTCTGGCCCTGGCGATCCTGGGCCGGGGATAGGGAGGCTTATCATGGCACGAGTGGTTATCACCATGTATAACGGCATCTTTGAGGGCGTCATCGCCGACCAGGAAGGTGTAGAGGTCTTGATCCTGGAACAGGACAAGTACGCCGACGAAGAATCCACCATCCTGGTGGACGGTAACAGGGTAATTGACCATCATTGGGATGCAGAATACGATCCTGTTGCCGCCAGAAACTTGTGTGAGAACGTGGAGCAGGCCCGAAAGGCCCTGGCGATATGATGATACGCCGTCTCTTTACCAACATTTATTTCATCCTGGCCGGGGCCGTGATTCTGGCGGCCCTGGCAATCTGGTTTGCTCCGCAAGGGACCGAAGGGGCAGACCTGGGGAGGTGGATATGATCCAAGTGCTTTATCGGCTCCTGGTGGCGTGTCAACAACTGAAGAGCCTCATAATAATGTTCGACATGGAAACCTTAATCCCTGCCGAGATGAAACTTGCGGAGGATGCCATCCAAGACGCCGAGAAGATATTGGCAAACCCTGTACAGATCGAGGGCAATGTCTTGGCAGCCCACCAGGAGTACCGGGAACTCAAGAAGGCCCACCGGGAGCTTTTGGACCGGGCCCACGTCGCCGGGATTTGGGGGCCGTGGGCAGGCGGCTGGGAAGGTTCTTACGACCAGCGGTATTGGGGGGAAGAATAGATAGGGCAGGGCAAGGCATGGGTTAGGCATGGTGAGGTCTTGTGCGGTACTGTCAGGCGCGGTTGAGCGAGGCATGGTAGGGCCCCGGGCACGGTAGGGTCAGGCAGTGTTTGGTGTGCCCTGGTGCGGTGCGGCAAGGGTTTTAAAAAAACAGGGCATGGGGACGGCCCCTCCTCGGAGGTGAGAAAAACAATGAGCAAACGACGCATTCCAGGAGTTTTGTTAGCTGTCGAACAACAAGCGATCCTTGACCAATTTCTTCCCAATGAGACAGAAGACGAGGATGAAGGATTATCACTTCCTGGCCGGCCAAGGAGCGCTTTATCTCGTCTCCGCGACTTGTGCATTATCAGGCTTTTACTAAACAGTGGACTCAGGTGCGGCGAAGCCTTACACCTGCGGCGCCGGGACCTGGAGCCCACCACCGGCAAACTTTGGGTGCGCAACGGCAAGGGCGGAAAAGACCGGGGGCTTTGGCTTTGCGAGGCCGACGTCAATCTCCTCATGGGATACTTCGCCAACCAGCCTGGGGGACACGAGGACTTGATTTTTACCAACCTAAAGGGAGGGCCCCTATCGGATCGGTATGTCCGCTACATGGTGGCAGAGGTGGCGGTATCCGCCGGGATCACCTATAAGCACGTCCACCCCCACACCCTGCGGCACACCTTCGCCACGGACCTGCTGCGGGCCACCAAGAACCTTAGGCTGGTCCAGAAGGCCCTGGGCCATGAGAGGATCGGGACCACGCAGATTTATACTCACATCGTGGACGAGGAACTGGAGGACGCCATGAAAAATTTCAGGAATGGAGGTGGATGATGAAGGAAGCTAAACCCTAAGGCCGAAATCCTTTTATCGGGGTGTGGTCATAAAGGAGGGCCATATCCCGATCATTCGCCCACATTCTGTGACATTGACATAAGTGTGAGACTCTCAAACCTAATGAAGAAACACACGGCATATTGTCCCTGCACGACCTTGCAAATACTGACCCGCATGAATTTGCGAGATTAGAGGGCGTTGGGAAGATGACTGCTGTGGAATATTCATTGCTTGCTCACAGATTAATTGGGGATTTATATACTTAACTCCCTCACCAAAATTATTTTCATCTTCCCTACAACTGCAAACGCCAATAAAAAGGGCCGGGAAACCCCGGCCCCCTCATCTTGCCTTGCTACGCCGGACCTGACATCACCACAGCGCACCTCGCCTTACCAAACTGAGCCTTGCCGCACAGGGCCCGGCCAAGCCTTGCCACAAATCCTATGCCACTAATTCTCTGAAGGATTTGCTACTCTTGAACTTCACCACCTTCTTCGCCGGGATCTTCACGGCCTCCCCGGTCTGCGGATTCCGACCTTCCCGGGCTGCCCGTTCCACCAGGGTGAAAACGCCGACGCCATCCAGGGCGAACCGGCCGGCGTTCACCACTTCATCCACGATGATGTCCCTGATCCGGTTTACCGCGAGCTCGGCGGCTGAGTTGGTGATACAGGCTTCCTTCGCCACGTTTTTGATCACTTCTACTTTGGTCATGGTGCTGGTCTCCTTTTCTTTTTTTGAAAGTTATAAAAAGTACGGCATGGGGAAAGTACCAACTCGGCCAAGAGTCGATTGTAAATTCCAATCCATGCTGGTGGCAAAACCTCCCGATAGTCTCTATTTCGGACATAGCCAGGGGACCATAGGGCTGAGAAATTATGCAGTAAGGCTTGCCGTCCTTGAGCCAGAGAGAAGGATGATCGGTCCGGGGCGGAAGACACAAGTGATTTTCAGAGGCGCCCGCCCAGAGGATCGTTTCAGGCCCCAGCCCTTGGCCCACCAATCCCTTAATTCCTCGTGAATTGCCTCGGCATAGGTTCTTTTAACCGTATCTAGATCGGAGATCTTCAACAACTTGTCTATGGCCTTGATTACCTCGGCCTGCTCGGGGGTGATTTCTGAAAAAAAACCATACAACCCTCCTTTGGATTGGTGGAAGTGGCAAAATTGCCGAATTATGCGAACAATATCAAGATGATATGGCACATAGCCGAAAGTTTTGTTTCTATCTTCAGGGCCACAAAAAAGTTTTTATTTTGTGTTTTCAAAATCGGGCATCTCTATATACGATTTTCTGGAGATGGAAGTAGATAGAAACAAAATTGCACCAAAAACCCTCGAAACTTAGGCCAGCCCTATGTTTGCGGGTTCTTTTGGGGGCGTTTCCACCCTTTCCCGCCTCAGTAATTTCAACAACTTACCTAATTTCCATCTATAAGGGCCACCAAAAAACTTTTTAACTTCCATCTAAACCGCTTCCTAAAAATCTTGAAATTTCCATCTACAGGCACATTTGAAAAAGTTGAAACATGGGCTGGTAAAGGGAATTTCCATCTATCAGGGCACATAAAAAAGTGAAAAATCCTATTTAGAATAGGCTTCCCGCCAGTTTTTCTCGAAACAAAACTTCTTAGGGTCCAGACGCTCCAGGAAGTCCCAAACCTGAAAAAGTCGCGGTTCTGGTCTGTAGCCCTTCTGAACATTGGAATCGATCAGGTGGTTATCCCGGAAAAACCGCATATCGTTTTGGATGGTTTTAGGCTCAACGTCAAATTCGTCGGCCAGATCAGTTTTTCGCACCCGGGCCCCATCTGGACATTTCAGAAGTTCGTAAAAAATATGGTGAAACCGATGCTTCGGCCCTAATTCGCCACTGAGCTTAGCATTGATCTCCGCCACAATCTTTTCAACCCCCTGGAGTCCATGGGCAAAACGGTAGTTCTTGGCGTACTTGTCCAGTTTACAGTTCCTGGCCCCGTAAATCCTTTCCAGCAGATCGCAGACCATGGCGACGTGCTGGGGCTCCACTATCACCTGGCCGAAATCTTCGGTGGTGGAGAGGTCCAGAACCGCATAAGCCACCGATAACCGGGCCATGGTCTTGCGGAAGTCTTCCGAGTAAACTATGGGGAGGTCGTCGGAGCCGCCAAACCTGTCGCTCAGGTACTTGGCCGTTTTGCGGATATAATGGGCGGTGTTGTCGTCGATGATGATCTGCTCTGGCTTGAGGTTCCAGGCGTAGAAGATCAGGGCCCGGAGATTCTCGGCGGTTACTTGCTGGGGGCCGTCAGGCTGCTCGGGGTAGAAAATCTTCTCTTTATCCTCGATGTCCCAGGTGGCGGAGAACATGGCAAAGTCGATCCGCCGTATCATCATTTGAGGGTAAACGCCCTTGATGGCCTCGCACCCGTACCGGAAACTGTCCATGGTGCGTTGCTCTGCTGCCTGTTTGGGGTGGATCGGATTATTGCCGAAAAGAACCCGGGTGCGGCTCTCAAAAACCTTGTTCTGGATTTTGTCGATGCGCACCAGGCCGGTGTCTATGCCCTCCGCCATGGTTTTAAGCTCGTCCCTGGCAATATCCTGAGCCTCGTCCACGATTAAGGCCTGCCGGGTCATCTTGAGCAGGGCGCCGGCCTTGATGCGCCAGCCGCGGCGCTCGTCATGCTCGCAGCCGTAGGTGATCCCGGTCCTGGAGGCCGTCATGCCGCTTACCCGGCTCCCCACGCCGGCGAAGTTGAACAACCCTTCGCTCACCGTGGTCTTGCCGGTGCCGGTGTCGCCTACGATGATAGCTGTCAGCCAGCCCCGGATTATGTCCTCTCCCGGGAAGTCAAACCACAAGGGGGAGCAGAGCACCAGAAGAACCCCCAGGTGCAGGTCCGGACGTTCATAAATCCGGGTTACATGGACGGCCAGGTCTGCCGCTATATAGCTTGGGTCCATCTCCCGGAGCTTTTCCAGAGAAAGCCGGTACTTCTCCACCGTGAACCCCTGGTAATCTTCTTCCAACCGCTCCAGAGTATCCACCAGCATAGTGGGCTGCTGGTCCCGGTAGGCCGTGAGCACCCGGCCGGCGGCCTGGTACTTGCCGATCTCCACCAGGGCACCGCCGATGATGTAGATGGGCTTCTCCACCAACTCTAGACGCTCGGGAGCCATGGCCCCCACTGTCTGGTGGGCATAGACCTCCCGGATGGTCAGTCGGTCCTCGTCCTTGTAGAGCAGCGCCGGTCGCCGGTCCTTGTCGCAAACATAATCCCGCAGGTGTTTCTGCAGCTGCCCCTCGGTGGCCCGGACGCCGCTGATCATCACCCGCTCCCCCAGGGGAATATCAATTTCCTGAAGGCAGGACCGGATCAAGGTCTTACCGTCAGGGCCGGTTAATCCGGCGCATTTTCCGTCTCGCAAGGCCGGGCAGCTTGTGACCTTCACCTTGGTCACCGCGTGGTAGGCGACGGTGTTTTCCCCATAGACCTGCAGGGGGACCGTCACCCGTTTGCCGGCGTATTCTGCTCGGTCAATCTGCTCAAAACTATCCAGGGGGATAGGAGGCTCCAGGTGGCTGACGGGCTTTGGGTAGGTGTGAAGGGCGGCCTGGGAGATCAATTCTTTCAACCGGGCCCCTGATCCCCCGTCTTTGATGATCCAATCGGTTAAATCTTTGTGGCTCTTGTCCACTGGCAGGTCATAGAGCCAGACTACTTTGATGGAAAGGACTTGGCCGGCCTCTACCGCCGCCTCGAACGCGGGGAGCACCAGGGAGTGCACCGCCTCCCGGCCCTGGGAGTCGGAGTCGTAGAGCAAGACGACGTGGTGGCCGTGGAAGTGCTTCACCCAATCCGCCTTAAACCCCTTGGCGCCATTGGTGGAGCTTACACCGATCATTCCGGTCTCCTGCTCCGCCAGCATGGCGTCAAACTCGCCTTCGGTGATGATGACCGTACCCGCCGGGGCCTTGGCCAGGCGTTCCAGCCCCCACAAACGGGCCTCGCCGTGCCCGGACCAGTTGAGGGTCTTGGGTTCCTTCTTGGAATTGTGGAAGCGGATGTTGACGAGGGAGGAACCCATAGCCGTGGCATCGAACACCGGGATGGAGTTTCGTTCCCGCTTGGTGCACCAGCCGATTCGGAATTTGGCCAGGCTCTCTTCGGTGAGGCCGCGCTTTTCTTTGAGGAATTGGAGGGTTTCTGGGGTGAGGTTCTTCTGGAAGGCCTCCACGTCGGTTAGGGTGGGTTTGGGGCGGTCAGGCTGTTTCCTACCCCCTTCCCCGGTGAACACGCCGGATTCCCGGCCCAGGCGCTCGTAAGCATCTCTGCCGGTGATAAAAGGAGACCCCGGTATCCGGGCCAGCAGGTCGAAAAACGAAAACTTCCCATGGCCAATTGCTCCTTTGTCCACATAGATGCCCCGGAACCTGGGATCGCTGCCCACATTGATGGCCGCCGACGGTTTCTTGTCATTTCGGTCGACGGAGTGCACCTCCAGCCAACCATCGGCGGAGATTCGATTCCTGTCGGGAATCCTGCCGCCATATTTTTGAAAAACTGCCGCCAGGTCGGTGCGGCGCATGATTTCCTCCCGGAGCGGACTACTCATCTATCCCCCTGCTCAAGCGGCAAAAAAGGGGCAGGATTTAAGGCCCTGCCCCTATTGGTTAGCTAACTATCTTCAGTTTCCGGCAGACCGGCGATCCTCTATCCAACTTCGCCACAGCGTCCCATTCGGCTTGCGCGACGAGCGTCTTGTGCATCAACCGCTGCGCCTCCGCGCTATGCGCCGGGGCTGCCAAATCCCGCAGCCTCCGCAAATCCTTGGCCAGGATGAGCGCCAAGTCGTCAGGAATTACGGGGATGGTTTGGGCTTTCAGTTCCCTTTCCTTTGCCTCCAGGGCCTTGATCCGGGCGTTTAACCCCCAGAACCAAACCGGCATTTCCTCCACGTCATCCCAGGTGATCTTGCTTAACGCCTGGTCCCGTTGCCTTTGGGCCTCGGTCTCCAGTTCGGCAATCAACGTCTGGTCCGCCTGGTGGCGGGTCTCCAGTTGGGCCACGTGGTCCTTCAGGCGGTTAAGGTCGTGGGCCATGAACTTGGCCAGCCAGCGGCGCAACGCCTTGGACTTGGGCGTCCGCGCCAGGATCGCCAGCAGGTAGGCCCCCTGGGGATTGAAGGTGGTGAAGCGATAGGGCAATTTTCCCCCTGATTTCAACCATGTCGTCAAATTGACGACGCGGCGCAACCCCTCAAATTCGTCCCGGTTGCGCTCGTAAATCTTTAAAACATTTTTCCTGGGTTCACTGAACCCCAGGGCCTTGCCGATGTCCTCGGCGGAAAACCATTCCTCGCCGTCCTGTTCGATGACCGCCAACTGCATGCCCTCGAACTCCTCTTGCCGCACGATCTCTGTTACCATCACTGTCTCCTCTCGGATTTTAGCTGCGCCGTCTCTCTGGCGGCGGTAAAAATACAAAACTCGCCAGCGCTGCCTCGGCTCCGAGAGAAGCCGCCCCCGGCCTTGGGTTGCCCCTTGGTGACGGGTGACACTGGCGAGATTTGTAGCTCTTTAGGTTGTGAGAAACAAAAAACGACCTGATGCCGGGGGTCAGCCGCTCTCGGAGTTTTCGGCACCATCATTTTCCCCCGACTCGGGTTTTGCTGTCAAGTTTTTTCTCTTTCTCCCGGTCCTTCCAAAATCGCTCCAATAACCTGAAAGTATATTTCTCTGCGAAGGCTCGGTTGGGGCAGGTCCAGAAGTGCACCTGGTATCTCTGGCACCAGGCCGCAATAGAACTCACCATCGTTTTAGGCGGAAGCTGAGAACGGGCCGGCGGGCGCAGGACGATGGTGTCCCAATCGGCCTCGATAATTACTGCGGCGAACTGATAGCTGGTCATCTTTTCTAACTCCCGTTCAAAGCGTTTACGTCCCGATCCAAAGGTAGAATAGGCATCTTGAAGAGATTTACGTTCAATACTGATTTGATCTTGATAGCCATCGATAGAGTAATCCCCCGCATTTAAACCAACTATTTTAACAGCAGACGGAGGAACAAGGCCGCTAAAAGAATATGGCAACTGTTCCCTCGAATCTACAAGAATGATAGGCCCGTTATAATTCATTTGGTTTTTGCAGTTGCGATGCCAACCTGAGTTGCTATTTGGCCTTACATAAAGATTATTTGGATTATCATAGGTTTGGCAAAATTTACATTTTAACCAATCAGCATGACCACAGGCCTTTAAAGCCACTTGCCTTTGGTGTAATAAATTGTGATAAGCTCGGTCTTGACAAATTACAAGATTAGCGGGCCGATTATCTGCTTTATTACCATTTACATGATGGGGTATTACGTTAGGTGGAAGAGGTTTGCATAGTACCTTTTCGACTACCAAAACATGTTCAAAAACGTAGCCATTCTTATCGCTGCGTGGATGGGAAGGCATTAAAATTAGCACATATCCACTGCCATCTCTTTTTCTGCCTCCATTCCAATTATGGTGATTCTCCCCTTTTTTATGGTTATGATGATGTCCACTAACGAATCTTATTGGTTCTCCCCCTACCCACCCTCGCGCTTTACTATTACATGTAGCTATCTTGGTCTTCTGCCCGCATCCACACTGGCAGTATCCATAAGGAATCTGCTCAGGTTTCAACGCCGCTGCCTCTTCCTCACCGGAGCCGGGGTGAACAATCCGTATTCCAGGTTCAGCTTGGAGCCGTCAAGGAAGACCATTTCCAGGGTGTGGGCCACTCGCAACATGGAGGCGTGGGCCAAGCCATGAGTCCGAATCCACTTAGACCCCAGCCACCGGAAAAGGAACACTCCCACTTCATCCACCAGGAGGCAGACATCTCCTTTTTTCCAGGTGCTCCAGCCATGCGCCTCCCAACCGCAACTATTTAGCAGGGCAACCAGCTTCTTCCGGGGATCCCTTTCGTAATTTTCGCTGTTTGGCATTGCAGTTCCGGCAGACACGGGAGAATAAATAAGGGACCAAGGCCGCCAGTTGGGGTTTCAAAGCCAAAATTTCGATGGGGCTGCCTTCCTCCTTGAGGAGGTCCACGATCTTCATGGCCATATCGTCCGGCAGCTTGCGCTTTCCATGGTTCCAACGCGAAACCAGGGACTTATCGACTCCCAAGGCCGGAGATAGTCGCACCGGAATTCTGATGAGAGGTTTCATAATCGGGAAAATATGACATCCTGGCAATTTATGTCAAGAGGATTCTTTTTCTATTAGCACTTTTTTGTTGTTGACTTTTTGGCACGAACGACTATAAGATGATTCCCTAAGGGATTTTCGGAAGCCATTTTTAGGAAATCCCTAATAACAATTAAGGGGGATGATTATCTGAAATAGGGAGGAAGGCGTCTCGACGCCCAGAGGGAAATGCTGAAAACCCTTAATTCAATAAAATCAAAGAATTATCTTGACAGGGGGTTGACCAATTGGCATATAATCTGCGTTATGATAAACGAGCGCATACGAACGTTAATGCGGGCGCGGGGCTGGAAGATCAAGGATCTGGCCGAAGAGATCGAACGACTGAGCCCCATTTTAAAAATTCACCCTTCACAATTATCACGGATGCTCGCTGGCAAACGTCAGTGGCTAATGCCTCACCTGGAACTCGTGGCAAAGTCCCTGGGAGTGCAAGTGGGGGATTTGGCTGACCAAACTGTCGCCATCCCCATTGTGGCAGAAATTTCTGCTACCCAAGACTGTTCGTATCCTTATAATATCGAGGAAAACGAGATTTTGGGATACTTGCCACTACCACGCATCATTGCCGAAAAAAAGGATTGGCCAATGGCGGAAGAGCTTTACGGGATAAGAGTCAAGGATGAAAGTTTTTCACCGGTGATCTCCAAAGGGGCAGAGCTAATCGTTCAGCGAAAGGGAGAGAAAAGGGAAGGGGACCTGGTAATTTACTGCGACGAAAGCAATAAAATGTACCTTGGCCGCCTATTTTTTCATGACGGCAACCTGCTGCTCCGTTCTCTCAACCCTATCACCCAAAAAGACATAATTATACCTCGGCGCCTGTTGTCGAGCATGGACCGGATAATCGCCCAACTGTTCATCTAATTCTCTAACCATCAATTTTAACTAAAAAAATCGCCGCGCTTGCATTTTTTTGCAAACGCGGCGATTTTTTTATTGACTTAAGCCTTGCCAAACTGGCATATTCAAAACGCCTATGGGGACAGTTTATTTAATCCATTTTGATCGCCCCTACCACCACGCCCGGCATTATTTGGGCTACACCGATGACTTGGCGGAGCGCCTTTGATAGAGCACGTCGGCATCCTTTGGTACGACTCCCGAGATGGGGTCACCTGGTCGGGACGCATCACCCTCCCCCGACCCCTGCCGGCCGGTGTCGGCCTTCAGGTGGTAGCCGTACCCAAACCCATCCGGGGGAAAACCCGAGAAAAATATGACCTACACATCGAGATTCCCCTGCCGGAAGCACCCCCGGCGCCACCTGGCCCGGATGACATTAGGTTTAAAGGAGAGCTCATGAGTCAATGGTTCGCCCCCCCGGAACCCACCAACCGCCGCAGCAAAATCCTGATCTGGGGAGATAGCGGTAGCGGCAAAACTAAGGCGGCCCTCTCGTTCCCGGCCTGCGCCTACATGGATAACCATGGCAGCGCCGAGAAATACCGCGTGGCCTATCCCCATCACCGCTTTTTCCCGCCTCGCCCCGACGTTTTCCCCACCCCGGACAACGTAATGGGGGCGATCACGACCCTCCTGGGTGACCCTGGAGACCGACTTACCCTGGTTTTGGACGACATCACCACCTTCTGGGACCAGGTTCAGGCCAAGTGGAGCAACCTTTTCTTGACCCGGCTACCCCAAAGCAAAGGCCACCACGCCGAGTTCTACAGCTTCCAGCCGTCGGACTGGATCCACCCCAAGCGCGAACTGCGCGCCATGCTCCGGCGCACGATGGCCATAGACATGTCCTCCATCGCCACCGCCCGGTCCCAGCCCAAATATGCTGGGAAAGGGCAGAATTTCATGGAGGTGGTCGGCCAGATTTTCGCTGGTGAGAAGGGCATCGTCTACGAGTACGACTACATCTTCGAGTTTATCGTCGAAGCCAACATCCGGTACGCCGTGGTGCATAAGCAACGAATCACCCCCGGCGACAAACCCTTCCCCGACAAGTTTGAGCATCACATCGACGGCCAGGGGTTCAGTGATTTCTACAACATCTTTAGCCAGTATGTGGACCCCGGGCGCCTCAATGCCCCTTCTCATGCAGTAGCGGACCCGGAGAGCATCCCGGAACCTGCCGCTTATCAACAAGTGGCCCAGACCGTCGCGGGCAATCCTGTCCAGACCGCGGAACCGGCCCCGCCCCCAGCCGCCGCCGTAGAGGCAGCGCCGCCTACCCCGCCAGGCGATCACCCCATGGCTGCGATGATCACCCGGGAACAGCTTGATCGCTTGGCGGCCCTCAAAGCCGAATACAAGATCGAGAACCCGGAATGGGGCCAAACCCTGGAGAAGTTCTATGGCGTCAAGACCGCCCGGGCCTTGACCCAACCCCAGGCCGATCATCTCATCCAATATCTCACAACACAACGTGTGCCTTTCTAGACACACCATCAAAAGGAGAAAACCATGACGGAACAAGAATACGATGACAGCCTCTTAAAATTTTCGCAGCCCCTGGCGGCCATTGACTGGGAAACACTCGAAACTGGCGGCCTCCCTGCCGAAGGCCAGCACCTGGCCACCATCATGAAGGTAGGTGGCTATATGCACAACTTCAAGACCTACACCGGCTCCCGGGCCAAAATCCAGCTTCAAATTAAAGCGGGCCCGGACAAGGGCAAGATGGTTTACGACGATATCAACCAGCCTCACCCGCAGGAGGCCCAGGGCAACGTCAACCGCCGGGTGCTCATCGCTTCCCGCCTGGGGCTTATCTCCAAGGGGAGTAAAGAAACCGTGGAGATCAACTGGAAGCTCCTGGAAGGAAAGGACGTGCTGATCACCGTGGTGCACAGGAAGGGCACCGGCGACAACGCTAACAAAACCTACGCCAATATTGACTTTGCCGGGTACGAAGACCCAGCGACCGCGGCGGCAGCCCCGTCCCCGGCCGGTTCCACGACTCCGGCACAATACGCTGACATCTAATTTTTCGGCGTGGTTTGGCCTGTTGCTGTCAGGTACGGTGGGGCTGGGTCGGGTAAGGCATAGTAATGTGGGGCGAGGCACTGTCTGGCGTTGCGAAGTGGGGCGAGGTACTGTCTGGCGTTGCGGAGTCGGGTGAAGCCCTGTTCTGTACGGTTAAGTTATGTGACGCGATGCCAGGTATGGCGAGGTCCGGCGAAGTTTGGTTAGGCAATGTGTTCTAATGCAACGCAATCTAAGGAGATAACATGAAAATCAACGTAACCATCAAGGGGATTACCCCTATCATAATGAATCGTTTCACCGAAGAAAATGAGGTGAGTGTTGGGTCTGGCACATCGGCTGTCCAGATAGGAGATAAAGGAACCCCGCGCCAGCAGGCTGAAAAAAAGCGGTATGCGGACAAAGAAGGCAACCTTTATATCCCTGGGCCCAATATTTTCGCCTGTCTGATCAATGCCGGAAAGTTCCATAAGGTCGGCAAATCCAAGGTGACAACCCAGAAGTCCAGTCTCATTCCTGCTGGGATCACGGTTGAAGAAATCGTAGTCCCCATGACTAACGGGAATGGCGGCAAGCCTGCTTGGGAAGTAGATTCCCGAAGCGTTGTGATTCCTTCTACTGGCGGTCGGATCATGTGTCATCGGCCGCGGGTGGACGAATGGAGGGCCCAGTTCACCCTGGACGTGGATACGGAAATGTTTCAACCCAATTTTGTCCGCAAGCTCATGGACGATGCAGGGAAGAAGGTTGGACTCTGTGATTACCGCCCTGAACGCAAAGGCCCCTTTGGTCGCTTCGTGGTGACGGGCTGGGAAGAAGAATAACGCAGCGCATGGCCGGGGTATTGTAATGCTTTCTTCTGTAATGTTCGGCGAGGTGCGGCGAAGTGGTGCCGGGCAAGGCGGGGCAAGGTGGTGCACTCTTTTGTCTGGCGAGGTGCGGTCAAGCACGGCCTTTTTTAGCGAGGTGGTGCCTTGTGAGGCGCAGTGGCGCAAGGTTGGGTCGGGTAATGTCCGGCGAAGCACTGCGGAGTGAAGTATGGTGAAGCTGTGTTAGGCATGGTCAAGTCGGGCGTGGCGCGGCAAGGTTGGGTGTGGCGGGGTCCGGCGTGGTGTGGTGGCGCAAAGCAAGGTGAGGCATGGAAACTATTAACGGGACAATCGACCGCATTAACTTTGCCCAGAACGGCTTTTTAATCGCCAAGCTGGAAACCGGACACATTATCCTGGGAAACTGCACCGAAGCGACCATAGGCCAGGAATACGAATTCCGTGGCCAGTGGACAGATCACCCCAAGTTTGGCCGACAATTTAAGTTCGACCATTACCGGGCCATCCTTCCCCAGGACCTTGATGGAATCCGCCGCTACATTGTCAGAGCCCGATGGGTAGGGCCAGTAATCGCCCGGAAAATCGTTAAGGAGTTTGGCGAAGATGCCCTGGCGGTCCTCAAAAATGACCCCGAGCGGGTTATGGAAACTATCTCTGGTATCACCCTGGCCCGAGCGCAGGAAATTTCTCAAACCCTCAAAAACCAGGAGAAGAACGAAGCTGCCACCATCGAACTTGAATCTATGCTTGGCGGCCAGCATCTTCCTAAAACGACCATCCCCTCTCTCATTACCAAATACGGTCATGATGCTCCGGCCCAAGTTCGTCAGAACCCCTATGGGCTCATTGAGGATGTTCGGGGCATCGGTTTCCCTACGGCCGACCGGGTGGCCATGGCCCTGAAGTACGAGAAGGACAGCATCGAGCGGCGCATGGCCGCCTCCCTCTATGCCCTGCAGGACGCCGCGGAGAGTCGGGGGCATACCTGGCTGCCGGGCGATAAGTTTGCAGAGCGGGTGGGGAAGCTCATCAGCTTGGCGCCAGGCGAGGATGCCATCTTAACCCTATTAAAAGAAAAGAAGGTCGAGGCCGTCGGAACCTTTGGGGTCGCCCTCGCGGACCTGGCCCGGGATGAAACCGACGTGGCCGGACTGGTGCGCATGCTGCTTTGTAGTGGTGCAGGCCCCATTGACCTGATGTCCCTGGGTGGTCCCGTTATCGACCTCAAGGGTCTGGCCCCGGACCAGCAGGAGTCTTTCCGCCTCTGCATGGCCAACCCCGTCTTCATTCTCACAGGGGCCCCAGGAACCGGCAAGACTTACACCCTTCGGCGCATCATCGAGCAGTTCACCACCTGGAATTTCAATATCGCTTTGGCTGCGCCCACCGGCAAAGCTGCCAAGCGGATGTCGGAGATGATCGACAGACCAGCATCTACTATCCATCGCCTCTTGGGCCCTGAACCCTATCAGGAAGGAACTGAAACCAAGTTCTCCTTTCATTACGGGGTGGGTGCGCACCTTCCCTTTGACCTGGTGGTGATCGACGAGTTCTCCATGGTTGACGTCTCCCTGGCTGCCTCCCTCTTCCGGGCCATCGCCCCGGGCACCCGGGTGCTCATCGTGGGTGACCACTACCAGTTGCCATCGGTGGGCCCCGGGGCCGTCCTCCGGGACCTCCTGGCCGCCGGGCTGCCTTCTTACGAGCTTACCGAGATCAAGCGGAACACCGGCGACATCGTGAAGGCCTGCCACGCCATCAAGGACGGCCGGCCCGCAATCCCTTCCCCCACCCTGGAACCGGAAGCAGGTTACAACCTGCGCCATATCGAGGAATCGGACCCGGTGCGCATCCAACAAATCATCCGAGAGATCTTCTGCGAGCGTATGCACCCCCGGGGCTACGATCCCGTCTGGGACGTGCAGGTGCTTTCCCCCATGAACGAGCGCACCCTGTTGTCCTGCTTGCATATGAACGAGATGCTGCAAGGCGCCCTCAATATCCACCCCCCGATCAAGGGCACCCCGTTCCGAATCGGCGACAAGGTGCTTCAGCGCAAGAATGAATCCATCGACGACGAGTTTGTAGTCAATGGCGACTTGGGGACGGTCCTGGAAATTTCCGATAGCGATATCTTCGTGATGTTTCGCTACCCCGACCGCAAGGTGCGCATCAAGCGAAAAGACCATCACATCACCCTGGCTTACTGCATCACCATCCATAAACTTCAAGGCTCTGAGTCCCCTGTCATTATTTTCCCGGTTCATAGTAGTTTTGGAGGCTTCTTTTCACGAGAGCTTCTTTATACCGGGATAAGTCGAGCCAAAGACATTTGTATCACCATAGGGGAATGGTCGGCGGTAGAAGCTGCTGGCCAGAGAGCTACCAGCGCCAGGAGAATCACGCGACTTACAGAGTTGCTTAAGGGATGAACCATGCTTGAACCATTACAAATCGTGGAAGAATGGCGAGATTGTCAGCAGACCATAAACAACATCAAAAGAGGATTAATCTGGAGGCGCATTTAATGATCAAATCCATTTCCATCCGCAATTTCATGGCCCTGGAATCCCTGGACCTGCAATTAACTGCACCTCTCAACATCATCACTGGGCAAAACGAGTCCGGGAAATCTTCCATCCGGGACGCTCTGCTTTGGGCCTTCACCGGCCAGGCCCGGAGCCTCAAGACCCATGCTGACCAGGCGGCCTTGATCAGGGAGGGGGCTAAATCGGCGGAGGTCCATGTAACCCTTGGCGCCAACCAGACCGCCGGCCCGACTTTTGTTCGGCGCAAGACCCCCAAGACCGCGGCGACCGTTTCCGGGGAGGTTCCCGACATCGGTTTGAACCCGGCCATTCTCTTCGATCCTTACACCTTCCTGTTCCTGCCGGAGGCCCAGCGCCGGGAGCTACTCTTTCAGGTGATTCCGGGGTTGACCCCCACCGCAGCCGATATTTGTGCTCGGCTTGGTCAAGATGAACGCTTCAAAGCATTTGAGGGGGATGAAACAAACCGGCAGGGAGCGTCATTGTTGGCGATAGTCAAGATTGCCGCTTCTCAGGGATTCCCGGCCGCCGAGAAAGAGGCAGTTGCCCGTCGCCGGGAGGTCAAGCGAGTCCTGGAGAGCCTGTCGGAAGTCAAGGAACCCGGGAAAACCGCCACCATCGACAACCAGGAGTACGACATCCCCACCCTCAACTTTGCCGCTATCGAAGGCGCCTTGAAGGAATTGCAGGCCCAGAAGGACGATCTCTTGCGCCAGAAGGGGGCCGCAGAAGCCCGGACACGGCGCCGGGACCAGACCAAGACCAAACTGGAACGCATCGACGCCCTGATACCCCCCGACGTGAACGACATCATGATCCTGGAAAAAGAGCTTACCAGCCTCAACGAATCCATCCAGAAGGTCACCAAAGAAATCGCCAAGGCCCAGACCCGCCAGGAATTCTTCCCGGCGAACTGTCCGGTCATTACCTTGGCCCCCACTTCCTGTCCCAACGCCGGCCAGATGGTGGGCCAGGACCCGCCCGCCCCCGGAGTGATCGAGGCCTTGCAGCAGAACAAAGCAGGGTTTGCTAAAACCCAGGTCCAGACCATCCAGAAGCTGCAGGAAGCCCGGCGCCAGAACGAAGAATACAACGTCGCCATGGGACGCAAGGCAGCCCTGGAGGAAGAGTTAACGAAGATGGAAAGTGAGCCGGAGTCCGGGGTTGACCTATATACCGAAATTGCCACCCGAGAGCGCCGGATCGCTAGGGGCCGCGCCTTCCAGAAAGAGAGCGAAGATTACGGCCGGGATTTGGCGGAATTCCAGGCGGCCCAGGAGAAGGTGGCGACCTGTGAGCAGGAAATCGCCTTATACGACGCCCTGGCAAAGGCCCTGGCTCCGGACGGTATTCCCAGCCAGATGATCGTCGAGGCGATGGAGCCGGTTAACAGCCTGCTAAGGGAAGCGGCTGAGCACCTGTTCCCCGAACGCCCCCTGTGCCTCACCCCGGCCCTTGACATTAACCTGGCTGGCTCCCCCTTCGCCACCCTGTCCAAATCCGCCAGGTTCCGGGTAGGCATCGCCTTCCAATACGCCCTGGCCCGGCTGTCCGGCTCTCGCCTGCTGATGATCGACGAGGCCGACATCCTGGATTATGCGCACCGGGCGGAGCTCACCAATTTCCTCCTGACCCATTTGGCCGACTTCGATCAGATCTTCGTCTTTTTCACCAGCGATGAACCTTTCTGCATCGCCGATCCCAGGGTTCAAAGCTGGTGGCTGGAAAATGGAAGGATTTCCGAACTTGTAGGGGTTCACCCCTCTCCCGGAGGACATTTAAAATGCGGGGCGCCATAGAACTTTGGGAGCAACACCTGCGGATGGACCTGCACCTATCCCTTTTGAACGCCAACTCAGCCCTGCGGCAACTCCAGTCTCAGGAGGCTGAATTGACTCCGGAAGAGGTTGTGTTGCTTCACTACACCGAACTTTATCTGGGGGCGGCGGAATGATCTGTTTTTACCACCGCGGCGATCTAGATGGCCATTGTTCCGGCGCCATCGTGCGCTACTCACCTGGGAATATCTGTTTCCCGGCGTGCTTATGCCCCCGGGGGTTTTTCTCCTGGGCCGCTCCCGCCCTTCTGCTTCTTGCCCTGCTTCTGGCTGAACCTACCTTTGCGGAGTCGTCAAGCCAGCCTTTCGCCCCTGAAAATTGCCGGGTCATGGAGCAGTATCTATGGATAAAGGGCCACCGTGTCTCCGTGGAGGCCGGCAACCTCAAGGTGGAAGATCGGCAGGTGGTGGCCGTGCTGGATTGCAAAACCGAGACCGGCTTCTTTTTTACCTGGCTTTATCCGCTTGGGAATCTGGAGAGACAGGAAGCGTTAGGCAAATGACCCTCATCCTCTATCCCTGCCCCCTGCCTGGCAACACCCTCTTAACTCCGCAGGGGTGTGCCAACCTCCAGAAAGCTTACCGGACCGCGCCCGATTGGTTCCCGCGGCTGTATCCATGCGGCTCTTGCCCGGGAATAGGGGCGCAGTCTCCCGCCTGCGCGGAGTCACCAGAGACGGTGGCTAAAAATCCTAACCCTTTCAACCACCCTGGAGCGCAGCCGCCCAAGGCCAAGACGCAGTTTCCCAAGTCGGCACATGCTGTTGAAGGCCGCAACCTCCGTCATTCCCGTCCCAAGGTTAAGAAAGAAGAGCCTTGGAATCCCTATAT
Source organism: Thermodesulfobacteriota bacterium (assembly GCA_030018715.1). Taxonomy (GTDB): domain Bacteria; phylum Desulfobacterota; class SM23-61; order SM23-61; family SM23-61; genus JAHJQK01. Next base: position 21,660 of record JASEHN010000002.1, read on the forward strand.
TGACGCGCCATGCCCGAATCACGCTAATCAGCTGCAATACGGAAAATCAGGAGTCTGTAAAGAGTGTTTATTTAAACAAATAGGAATAATACCAAAAGAATACAAACATGAAGATTAGCCTACCACAGGCCACCCGCATATCCTCCAACGGGCCCCTGGCTCGGTCAAGACGGGATGCGCGCCAGCCTGCCGCCCACACTAGGCATGGCGCATTAAGGGTGCGGTGCGGACCCGGCCTTTCGGCATAACCGGCCCAATCCTGTCGTCAGGCGTGAAGCCCCCGGGCGTGACTCGGGGGCAGACTTTTAAAGGAGGATTTGGTGGAAGACAATTTCACAACTCAACTTTCTGAAATTGAAAAAGCGGAGCTTGAAACCCTTGAAGGCATCATTGGACGAGAGATGAAGTCCTTCATGGCTGTCGGCAATGCACTGCTCACGATCCGGGACAACAGGCTCTACCGGGAAGAGTTCAAAACCCTTAAGGATTATTGCAGGGCGAGGTGGGGGCTGAGCATTTCGTATGCAAAATACCTGATAAGCGGATCTCAGGTTGCGGCAAATTTGGCCACCACGGTGGCCTTATGCACCACTTGTGAAATCCAGCCAATTCACGAAAGACAGGTCCGCGCCCTTATCGCCCTTGAACCCGACCAGCAGCGTGAGGTATGGGAGGCAGCTGTGAAAACTGCGCCGGCCGGCAAGATCGTCACATATGAGCAGGTCAAGGCGTTGGTTACGAGGTTAATTGGCCCTGCCCCCCC
>JASEHN010000002.1:22432-23324 GCA_030018715.1 Thermodesulfobacteriota bacterium
CCCCAAAATTGAGAGACCCCTACGCCCACTCCGATGCTCATACCTTTGTAACCATGGCCATGGCCACCCTTGAAAGGATCATGGATGATGACCCCTTGAGGGTTGAAGCCTTAGGTCGCCTCTCAGAATGGATTCAGGAAAAACTAACAATATGGATTTCTAAAAAAGGGGAATGAAAATGGCAAAAGTTCTGGAATCGAACAATTATAGCAAGTTCGTGTTGTCGCCGTTTAACCGGGAAGTAGGAAGGACATGGCGCCTTGAACAATCCCTTCTTAAGTATGGGTGGCTTGATGAGTACCCCATGGCCGTGACCAGACTTCCCGACGGCAAATTGCGGATAGATGATGGCCACAACCGTTTCTATTCGGCGCGCAAACACGGCATCCCTGTCAAATATATCGAAACCAAGAGCCAGATAACCCAGGCCGAGAGGGACGGAACCCATAAAAATCACAGCCTGCAGGACTACCTGCATGGTTTCGCTCAAAATAATTATGAGGCATATATAGCTGTTTTTGAATACCACAAGAAAACCGGAATCAAGCTGAACGCTTGCATCTCCATGTTGAGCGGGTCGAGTGCCGGATCAGGCAACTGGAGAAAGCAATTCAAAGAAGGTACTTACCGTTTAGGTGATCCGGCCCATGCGAACCTTGTTGGGGACCTCGTGACCCATTGCAGGAAGCATGAATTTCGCTGCTGGAACGATACGCCTTTTGTCAATGCCCTCTCTAAAATCGCCTGGGCCGAAGTTTTTGATCCACAGGTTTTGAAGAACAAGATAACCGCGTTCCCCGAGCAATTGAAGAAGCATGGGACAAGAGAGGAATATGTCCTGATGCTTGAGGCGATTTACAACCGCTATAGCAAAGACCTGGTGCCTTTGGCT
>JASEHN010000271.1 GCA_030018715.1 Thermodesulfobacteriota bacterium
GGCCCGGGGGTCTGGGCGGAACGCGCCGGAAGCATCGGCTGGGTTTCCGCTTGGCTCCGAGGAACCCGGCTTGTTTCCGCCGGAGGAGGCGGGGGGGCGTTTTCCCCGCCCCACTCGCGAAGAAATCAGCGCCTCATGATTCTCCGCCTAAGGCGGAGGCCGCCCAGGCCTCCGGGCCATGGATTCACTCGGCCCCTACGCCCCACCTCTTTTCAAAGAGCTAAAGAGTTACAATTTTTTTATGCCTTGGATCTGGTAAATGACCGGTTTAAAGAATAAAGGTTTATCGCTGGATATCGCCCTGACCTCCCGATGTCCGCTACGCTGCCGGTACTGCAGCGTAGAAAAAAAACCCATGCGGGAGCTTACCGCCCGTGAATGGGCAAGAATTGTGGCCTCATTCGCCCGTCTGCGCCAGATAGAACTCGTCAGTCTGGAAGGCGGGGAACCATTATTGCGCCAGGATCTGCCAATGATCCTTGCTGCCGCTCTGGATTGTGCCCAATCCGTGAAGATCGTCACCAGCGGCGTTATTCCATTCCAGACTCTTCCCCATGACCTTATCCAACATCCCCGGGTCTTTTTAGAATTAAGTCTGGATGGACCGCGGGAAGTTCAGGACTTTTTGCGAGATGGAAGCTGGGAGAGAGCCTGGAACTTTCTGCAAGCCGGGCTCGAACGCGGGGTCCAGATGCGCCTGCGCTCAGTCATTTCTCAACATAATATTTCCATCTTCGAGAGCTGGCTAACCGGGCTTGATATAATGCTTGAGCCCTTAGGCCCAAAAGTTGGCATCAGCTTTGACACGATCATTGCGCCCGAAGCCCTGACTCAAGAAGGGGGCGGGTTGCCGAGACTGGGCCTGCGATATTATCCAACCCGGGGACTTCTCCCGGCCCCAGCGGAAATGAGAAAACTCTTCCAGAACCTGGAAAGCCGCAGTTTCCGTAACCTTGTTCTCCGGCAAACCGAACCCCTTCGGGGTTGCGGGGCAGCAAGGCGGGGGGTTATTTCCTTTGATCCTGCTGGAATTTTTTCCTTTTGTTGTGAGGCCCCCCGGGGCATGGGGTCGATGGCCATTTTTTCGGCCGAGCAATGCCTGGCCCTGCTGGATACCCAAATCCTTGTTAGACCTTGCCCGAATTGCTTTTATTTGCAGGCAAAGGTGTGCAATGGCTGCTTTACAGGTCAAAAGTGTGGAATGGTCAGGTATTGGAAGGCCATAGATTGCCGCGCCCTTCACCATTTCATGTTTCAGGATGATTCGCGGGCAATATGGGCGGACCCGGCCCCGTGTCCGGCTTCAGCAAACTGGAGCAATCCATTACATCAATAGCAATATGGACAATATTCAATTTGAAAAAAATCATTAATAATCTGAGAAATAACACCCCCAGTCCTCGACCCTACTGATGAGGGAGAGCTGGAGATAGAGCACCGTCGCCACTACGCCAGCTCTCTACTCTACCAGCAAATATCCCTTGATTTATTTCTCACGGCAGGGGAAATACAGAAATTCTTCTTCTCCGTTTTTACCTTAGATGCTTTCCAGAAGTTTCTTCCAAGCTTGGCGGTGGGACGGTTGAGTGTTCCAATTATCAAGGTGCTCGCCTACTTTTTGAAGAAATGTGATGCGAATGCTCTCTCCCCCAAGCGCCAGCACACTTCGGGCAAACTCGGAAAATTCAAAAACATAAAGGTTCTGGCCACTCGCAAATGCACGCGCAAGACGCTCATTGAGGGCAGGCTGTTCATCGCCTTTAACTCCGGGAGTTGTAAAAAAGATATCCTTGATCTTGCGTTGCCGGCATTTTTGGAGCGTTCCCTCAACATCGGTTAGCGTCAATATGCGGTCTTTTACCTCAACAGCTAAAACGACTTTTCCTTCGGCATTAATGCATTCCAAATCGGCAGCCTGACCAGTAGCCTCATCGCTGGCATTTATTCGAGACCTGTCAACCTTCGCATAAAGGCCGAAGTGAATTCCTATGGCGTCAAAGATTGCGCCGCAAAGGGCCAGACTCCGATCGCCTCCGGATTTCTCTTGCAAAAAGCTTTGAGCAAGCGAAAGGGCGCCTTCCAGGCTAATGCGCGGTGGCAAAGGATAAGCAAAGCGAAGGGATTTCTGCCGACGAAACATTTCCAGCAAGACTTGCCGAAACACCGCTTCAATGAAATCGGCATCACCCCCGGACTCTACTTGTTCCAAGATGTCCACAAGGGTGTTCCATCCAGTCAAGTCCTTCTTACTTTTGTCATTACGCGCCATACGAGGAATGCGCATGGGATTGCCGACGTAAGGGTCGCTGGAAGTGCCGAGGATATTTTCCTGGCGTTGATTGAAAGGTGCGACGACTTTACTCCCCAAGCTCCGCGCGTCCCATCCGGTGACATCGCTTGGGTCCCCTTTCCTCTTTTGGAGGAGCAGGCAGTCAAGCATTGGGTTAGTTATCTTTCCCAGAAGCTGGATTGGCAGGCAAAAACGATAGGCCACTTGTTTGTGGTTGACTGAGGCCTGAATTGCCTGGCATAAGGTGATATCAGAAACGTATTTGATATCAGGCTTTGCGCTCGCTCCGTCGACAACGGCTTGCCAGTGCGCCTCAAGCAACTTCGCAGCCTTCTTTAAATCAAGGGTTTCTGTATCATCTTTTTTTCTTGCCATGTTGTCGCATCTTATAGGGAGAAGGTCGCTCAAAAAGATAAAGGTTTTTGTCGGATAAAGCATAGTTGCAGATTTGCGAATAAGATTCCGGATCGTAATTTACCCAGACCGATTCCGTGCGTTCGCCTTTCGACGAATTGCAGAGACGCGGGTTGGCATCAACCCTGATCCAGTCACGATAGAGCCGAGCCATCAGGGGGCAACGATAACCTGATATCGCTACAGCGCCTTGCACGGATTGAAGGAGTTTTGCAAGCTCCTCATGTTCGAGGTCAGTCATTTCGTATCCGTATGCCTTGCTGTCGCCGCGGGCTTCGTGAGGATAAGGTGGGTCGCAATAGAAGAGCGTTCCTGGCGAATCGTAGCGGCGAATTATTTCGTTCGCGGGGGCGTTCTCTATCTGAACGCGCTGTAGTCGCTGCACTATCTGAGGCAGACCTTCCACACTGCCCAACCAACGCGACACAGCTCCGGCCATACCGGCGCGCGACGTCAAAACACAATGAGCCCATCGGCCCTCGGAGCTTGTCTGCGCCAACCCAGTTCGGGTCTGGCGCGCACGAACGAAAAAGCGACGGGCGCGCTCAATCGGCGAAAGATCTGGCTCGGGACGGCAGGCTTTCACCAATTCTTCGCGCGAGAAGGGCGTCAAACTGATCAATCGGATAAGCTGGTCACCGTGGTCTCGCAAGCAGCAAAAGAAGTTCACCACCTCAGAATCTAAATCGTTGTACGTCTCGGCAGGCGCGGGCGGACGGTTGATTAGGATAGCCGCGGATCCGCCGAAAGGTTCACAGAAATGAGTGAATGTGGTCGGCAGTAGCGGCAGAATGAAATCAAGGTGGGAAAACTTCCCACCATAATAGCCGAAAGCAATCATCTTACTGCGGCGGTCGCTTGCCCGGCCAATCAGCCGGCGATTGTTGAACCGATGTGCTGTTTCCATGCGCTTCCCGGACTCGTAACCGTTCTTCGCGAGACCCTTGGAATGTGTTTTTGCTGGTGTACTCATCGTTTTGGCATTGGGCTTAATAGTTTGTTTCGAGTCTACTACGTGTGATTGGAACTCGCTTTTTTTAGTGTGAATATACTGGGATGGCAATGGTGTGTCAAGGAAATTTGAGCGCAAGTGGGGAACAGGGGGAGGTGGCGCGGGTGAAGGGAATGTTTGCGGGAACACGCCACCCTTGCCCGGAATATCCAATTGTCTTCACCTCTTCATCTATGGTTAAGTCTGCTCCCCCCCTTATCATCAGCTATTGACGGCTATTGAGTCAGGATAAAAAGGTTTCCTTCCGGGCGCACCCGATTAATTTTGATAAGTCGCTCCAGGTGTTTGATCATCATTCCTCTTTCCGAGAGGGATAAATCCCAGGCGCCCAAAACGCCAGGGTATTGGCCATAAATGATTCCTTCTTCGACTACTTGTTCCAGAGTTTTTGGACCTCTTTTCAAAAGATTGATCAGCTTCTCTTCCCGCAAGAAGATGATATTGAGATACCGGTCAATATAGGCCGGGTTCCCATCATAGATTCCTTTTCCGTGGGCGGTTAAATAAGTCTGCACACCGTAAGTTTTCAGCCGCATCAGGGATTTAACGGTCTCTTCAATGCTTGAGGTGCGGTCGGCATAGTACGGTCCAGTGCGGGTGAGATCCAGGTCGCCGGTAAAGAGAACTTTTTCCTTAGGGAAATAAAAACAAAGATGGCCGCGGGTATGGCCCGGAGTGTGAATGATCTCCATTCTTGTATCACCCAATTCCATAACCTGGCCATCATCAAGATAAAAATCAACCCGGCGCGGTTGGTAATGGCATTCTTCAAGAAAAAAATTACGCCATTTTTCCATCTCCTCAAGGCTCATATCGCCGTAACAATCTATTAAGGAATTGAGGTTCTCGAAGTGGGGAGCATCGTGGGCATGAGCGCAAAAAGTGGATGCGGGAAAGAGGTAATTGAAGACCAGATGGTCTTCATGGGCATGGGAGGTGATCAGGTAGTCCACAGGCCCATTATCTTTGAAAGCCTGTAATTTATGCTGATCGCTGGCAGCATCGATCACGGCCTTTACCCGATCGTCGATCAAAACAGAATGGCAAAAGGGATAACGACCCCCCTTGATAAATTTTACCGCGCCCCTGGTGAAATCAAACACCATATAGTCTCCTTTCCTCTATAAGGATCATCCCCAAATTAGTTGAGGCGCAGAGAGCCGGGATGGGTAAAATGTCCTGAACTTTTCGGGGCTCGGAAGGAAAGGCATATTGCTGGTAATCATGAGGCACGTATCCCTCTCAAGCTGGGGCGGGGGTGTTCTTCTATCCTCCGC
>JASEHN010000270.1 GCA_030018715.1 Thermodesulfobacteriota bacterium
TTAATTGGAATTCGATAAAAGATTCAGCCTTTTCCCCCTTTGAAAAAGGGGGATGAAGGGGGATTTGACAACTTTTCAAATGGATAGACTGTTACCAAAATTCTATACCCGCTTTTTCACTTTATAACAGCATAACAAAAGACTTCTTTCCCGGCAAGGAAGGAAGATAAAAGAGATGGAGAATAGCTCGCCTGGCCTGATGGAGATCTCCCTGGAAAAATATCTTCAATTTCACCCTGCGCTCTGCTAAAATCCTCAGATGAATTAGTTTCTACTTGGAACTTCGTATGGGAAAGTTTTATACATAGAAATTTTTCTGCGAAAATCCGCAAAAATCTGCATCAAGTTTAACGAATGGCAAGGAGGAACAAATGGCTGAGTTAAAGCAAATGTACCGGACAGTAATGGACGACCATTTCTCGGAGCGGATGCTCATACAGTTCGGCAATCAAATACTGGTCTATCGCAAAAAAAGCTGGAAGATCCCGGATGATAAAACCGGGGAGCTGATCGAGAAAGGATTGCGTTATGGAGAAAACCCGGGCCAGGAGGCTGCTCTCTACGAACTAATTAACGGCAACCTAATGTTAGGGGGAATCGAATTTATCGGGCCTGGAAAGGGCCTGGTCAGCGCCATATCCGAGGAAGATATGATCCAGTCCGGAAAACATCCGGGAAAGACTAATTTCACGGATGCGGATAATGCCCTGAATATTTTGAAATACCTGATGGATCAACCGGCTGCGGCCATTATGAAGCACAACAATCCGAGCGGCGTGGCCTATGGAAAAACTTTAGCAGAGGCTTACGACCGGGCGAACATGGCCGATCGCATCGCCGCCTTCGGAGGTTGCCTGGCAGTCAACCGGGCGATGGATAAGGCCACAGCGGAGATGGTCAGCGAAAATTACCTGGAAGTCGTGGCAGCCCCGGAGTACGAAGAATCGACCGTGGATATTCTGAAACGCCGGGCGAACCTGCGCATAGTGCGCGTGCCGCGCATGGATCGGCTGACTGAATACCGGCAAGTGCGCTTTGTGGATTTCAAATCCCTAATGGATGGAGGGATCATCGTCCAGCAATCATCCGTAAATATTATCAAGAGCAAAGAGGACTTCCAGAAAGCCACGGCCACCTACAAAGGAAAAACGTACTTCATCGAACGTGAGCCAACCGAGAAAGAATACGCTGACATGATCTTTGGCTGGGCTGTGGAGCAGGGAGTTTCCTCCAATTCCGTGCTCTACGTAAAAGACGGCCAGACTGTGGGAATTGGAACTGGAGAGCAGGACCGGGTGGGGGTGGCGGAAATCGCCGTTTTCAAAGCCTACACCAAATATGCCGATGCCCTCTGCTTCCGGAAGTACGGAATTCCCTATAAAGCTCTGGAAATGGAGATTGCCCAGGAAAAACGCCAAGCGGATGTCAAAGAAGAAATCGACTGCCAGACCCGGGAAGACCATGGGGGGATAAAGGGTGCGGTGATGATCTCTGACGCCTTCTTTCCCTTCCGGGATGGAGTAGATGTAGGAATCAAGGAGGGCGTCACCGCCATAGTGCATCCGGGGGGATCAGACCGGGATTTTGAATCGATTCAAGCCTGCAATGAGGCCCGGCCACAGGTGACCATGGCCTTTACCGGCCAGAGGGCCTTTAAACATTGATGGCCTGCCAAAGAGGGGGCTGAAATTATTTTGCGGCCGTAGCCAGGGCTTCTCCTACCAACACAGGGTGGAGGGCATTTGTCTTAGGCCTTTCCGCGTAGATCATGCCCTTCATGTTCATGTATTCCCCTTCGCTCTTGATGGAAGGGGGGTTCTTCTTGGTGGGGCGCACGTTTGTCACCGGGATCCTGGGGGCCTATTTTCTCTCCGCCGGAATCCAAGGCTACCTGCTTTGCCCAATATCAATCATCGCGCGCATCCTCTTGTTTAGCTCTGGTATCTTGCTGATTCACCTCGGAGGATTGACCGACCTTATCGGGGGAATTCTGGCTGCTGGGATGCTGTTTGTCCAGTGGCAACAAACAAGGGCTGGGGCGGCCCTCAAGATTTCGGATACAAGCCGGTTCTGATTTTGAGATCCCCTAAATATTTATTGAGGGGGCAATGAGTCGCCTCTTTCCCCCAAAAATATCTGGGGTTCATATTTCCAATAAAAGCCCGGCGACCGAGCTTGGACTTCTCCTGTTGCGGATAGGGCGCCCACGAAAAAGAATTTTCGTGAAGTTTTTCCGGAGAATGTTTGGCCTGCCCAAAAATGGCCGATAAATTTGCTTGACATTTAATATTGCATACAGTATTTAACAATTAAAAATGGAAAGAGAGATATTGAAAATGGCCAGATCCAAAAAGATACGGCTTGAATTCGCCCCTCTGGCAAGGCCGCGGTCTTTAAGCGAGATGGCCTATGAGAATATCAAAAACTCCATCCTCAATGGAAAGCTTGTGGCCGGGCAGATATACAGCGAACTGGAGCTGGCCCGCGGACTGGGAATCTCCAGGACCCCGGTGCGAGAAGCGTTGCTCAAATTGGCCGCTGAGAACTTTATTGTCTTTCATCCCCAAAAAGGGATTTCCGTAAAATATTTTAGCAAGGAAGATATCGAAAATTCCTATGATTTACGGCAGGCCATCGAAGAGGCAGCTTTACGGAAAACGATAGACAAGTTATCTCGGGAGCAGGTTCAAAAGGCGCGGAGCATTGTGGCCGAGCAGGAAGAGTGCATCCGGAACGGCTACGACGAAAAACTTTTTTTGGAGATTGATCGAAGATTTCACTTTTTCTTAATCGAGGCCAGCGGCAACCGGTTTATGATGCAGACCTACAACCAACTGAGGGATTTTTTGATCATCTCGGCAAAAGAAGCCTTGATGAAAAAAGGAAGGGCGCAGGAAGTTATAAGGGAACATAAGGCCATGGTGGAAGCCTTGGCCCAAAAGGATTTTAAGAAGGCTCAGGAAGGGCTTACGAATCATTTGAACAAGAGTAAATGGAGCGCACTTGACCATATGGAGAACAAATAAGGCCCAAAGAGGCCGAAATAAGGAGAGGAACGATGCCCAAGCCGGAGATTGAATTTGTCGATATGGACACCCATTATGGATGGAGGGCCGTAGAAGGGGACACCCTGGGAATCAAGGAAAAGATTCTGAGCTTTGACGCCGAGACCCAATCCTACACTCGCCTTTTAAAATTTCCTCCGGGGATCAAAACCTCTGAAACCCTGGTTCACGATTTCTGGGAGGAGGTTTTAATCGTCGAAGGAGAATTAATGGACCTGGCGAAGAAACAAACCTTCGGCGCCGGGTTTTATGCCTGCCGTCCACCAGGGATGAAACACGGCCCCTACCATATTCCCCGGGGGTGTATCACTTTTGAAATTCGCTATTTTTTGGGGAGGGGGCTCAAAGAAGGCTTGGAAGGAAGATCGTTCCCCATCTGGATCAGCGGAAAAGAAGGGGAGAGAGAACAAATTTTTAAAATGCGCCGCATGGTCAATTCCGGCTACACCGGCAGGGATCAGGAGAAAATAAAAAAACACATTGCAGAACTCGAGAAGGAAGGCGTTCCGGCGCCAGCCTCCACCCCTACGGCCTATGAAGTCATATCTCAGGGGATTACTTTTGACACCGAGATCGAGGTGGTCGGAGAAAAGACCTCGGGCGAAGCTGAATTCGTGCTTTTATGTTCGGGGAATGAAGTTTATGTCGGGGTCGGAAGCGACCATACAGACAGAGAGTTGGAATCCGTGTCCATCATCAAGTCCAAACAAGTTTGCCCTAATATCCTCTCCCGGCAGGTCTGGAACCTGAAAGAGGTAAGAAAAAATTGGGATACGATGATCTTAAGAAGCTGGGTAAAGAATGAACGGGGCGAGAAGGTCTTATATCAAGAAGCCCCCCTGTCCGCTCTGATGAGCCCGGAAGACCTCATGAAGTTTGTGCAAAATTCTTTGGATGATGGAAATCTTGACGGCGTGGTTATCTTCTCCGGCACCATTCCCATCCTTACGGAAAAAATTCATTATAGCGGATATTTCGAGGTGGAACTGGATGATCCCGCGACTGCCCGCAGAATCCAATGCGCTTATGCGGTGAAAGTCCTGGATTATTTGAAAGGGGGCCGAGGATGAAGATTGCTTCCATCCAAATGAAGGTTGGAGATGAAAACAAAGAACAACTGCTTAAGCGGGCAGAGAGACTGTTGGATGAAGCGCAAGGGGCGGATTTGGTGATTCTCCCGGAGATCTGGAATATCGGGTATTTTGCCTTCGACCGGTATGCCGAGGAGGCCGAGGCCCTGGGGGGTGAAACCACCCAGAGGATGTCGGCCAAAGCCAAAGAACATGGTTATTACCTTCATGCTGGAAGTATGGTCGAAAGAAGAGATGGCCAACTTTATAATACGAGTCTGTTTATAGATCCGCAGGGGCAATTGATAGCCACTTACCGGAAAATCCACCTCTATGGCTATGGGTCGAAAGAAAGTCAAATTCTTTCCCGGGGGAATGAAGTAACCGTGGTGGAAACCCCTCTGGGAAGAATCGGCCTGAGTACCTGTTATGACCTGCGCTTTCCAGAATTGTTCCGGGCCATGCTGGACAGGGGGGCGGAGTTGTTTCTGGTAACCTCGGGATGGCCTTATCCCCGTCTGGAACACTGGATGATGTTGAACCGGGTGAGGGCCATTGAAAATTCGGCTTTTTTAGCTTCCAGCAATTGTGTGGGGAGCAATCGAGGCGCTCTGTTCTGCGGCCATAGCATGATCGTGGACCCTTGGGGGGTCATTCTCAGCAGCGGGGGTGATGAAGAAAGCATCTTAAGGGCGGAAATCGATATGGGCAAAGTTGCGGCGGTGAGGAAAGAATATCCGGCCGTTAGTGATCGTGTTCTGAAGTGATAAAGAGCCGATCGTCATATTCGCCCCGTTCCATAGCTTGATGGCTTCGTAAAAAGTCCATCTGCGGCGTTGCGCTTCACCTTCGTCGTTG
>JASEHN010000272.1 GCA_030018715.1 Thermodesulfobacteriota bacterium
TATCTAACAGGGTGAATCGTTGCGGCGTACCTTGTAAGTACGCCTCACTCCTCAGTCCCGCTCGGAGCGGGATTGCGCGCCTTGCATATGGAGCTTTTTACTTTGCCATCTAAATTTTGACTTTTTATGAGATCATCAAAGATACGAATCTTTTAAGCCCATTGGCTCTGGCTGGAAGAGTCTTTCGTCCATTTCCCTAAGGTTAGCGGATATTTTAAAATCGAATTTTACAACAGGGGCGATATCCCGCTGGATGTCAACTCCCGGGGCTACTTCCACCAGGGTCATCCCTTCCGGCCTCAACCTAAATACCCCTCTTTCGGTGATATAGATAACCTCCTGGCTTTTTTCCAAGGCTAAGGCGCCATTGAAAGTCAAATGTTGCACCTGGCGGACAAGTTTAATTACCTTTCCTTCCTGCTCTACTTTCAACTTTCCTTTTTCTATTTCTATTTTTATTCCTCCGGCCGTCATCGTTCCGCAAAAGATAACTTTTTTTACGTTCTGGAGAATGTCAATGAACCCCCCTACGCCCGATAAAACATGAGGAATTTTGTTCAGCCGGCTGACATTGACATTCCCCTCTCCATCGATTTCTGCAAAGGCCATGCAGGCGGCGTTGATTCCACCCCCCGTGAGGAAGTCAAATTGCGCACTGGATTCAATAATGGCCCGGGGATTGACAGCTCCGCCAAACTGGAGCCCGGCCAGAGGCATGCCGCCGATGGCCCCATGCTCCACGGTATAGGTGATCTGGTCAATCAATCCTTCCTCCACAGCCACCTGAGAAACCAGGGAAGGAATGCCAAACCCCAGATTGACAATATACCCTTTGTTTAATTCCATCAAAGACCGCCGGGCCAGGATCTTCTCGACGCTCAGGGGCACTTCCTCTATGCCGGCCCACGGCTTCTTCAATTCCCCGCTCACTGCCGGATCATAAAGGATGCCTGTGGCCTGGGTTTGGTTTTCATCCACCACCACCGCATCCACCATGATCCCGGGAACTTTGACAAGTTGAGGAGGCAAGCTGCCCCGGCCGGTTACTCTTTTTACCTGGGCAATGACTTTCCCGCCGCAGTTGCGCGCGGCCATGGCCAGGTAAAGCATGATCGAAAAAGAAGATTCATGCTCCATAGTAATGTTCCCATCTTCATCAGCCGTCGTCCCCCGGATAATGGCCGCTGTGATCGGGAAGGCTTTAAAGAAGAGATACTCTTTACCCTGTAATTTAAGGACTTCGATCAAATCTTCCCGGGTGACTTCATTCATTTTAGCGCCCGTATTTCGCGGATCCACAAAGGTCTTCAATCCCACCGGGGTTATGAGGCCCGGCCTCTTGGCCGCAATTTCGCGGTGGAGGTGCATGAGCACGCCCATGGGGAAATTGTAGGCTTCCACTTTATTCTGAAAAATCATTTCGTAGATTTTCGGAGGTTTGGATGAAGCCGGAGCCGTCACGTAAGATCCCCCGATCACCCTTTTGATCAACCCTTCATGGGCAAGATGATCCGTCCCGGCTGTCCCATAAACATCTCCCACTGCTACGGGAAATACCAGGGTTAGATCACGGGGCAGGCCTGATTCCAAAAATCTCTTCTCCAGGGCAGTGAGAACTTTCTCCGGCACAAGCCCGCCTACAATTCCGCAGACAGATAATGTATCGCCGCTTTTGATCAACTGCACAGCTTCTTCGGCGGCCATGAATTTGCTGGTCACTCCGGATCTCCTTTCACTCCTGACTCAACTCGGCTTTCTTTTAATCATGAGCGTTTTATATCCTGACTGAATCACAGTCCCGTCATCCTTGATGACCTGCAGAAAAAGTTTTATGACTCCCCTGTCGGGTTTGCTCTTGCTTGGTATTTTCTCAGCCACTTTTGCTTTTACATGAATCGTTTCCCCGAAAAATAAAGGAGCTTCAAACTTCCACGATTCGATACCCAGGAAGGCAATGGCCGTCCCCTCCAGGAATCCCGTTCGGAAGAGCAGACCATGGGAAACGGCCAAACCCAGCAGGCCGTGGACGATTCTCCTGCCGAACTGGCTGTTTTTCATGAAGGCCTCGCTGGTGTGCAATTCATTATAATCCCCGCTCATGGCCGCAAACATAACTACATCTGTTTCCGTCATTGTCCGGCTGGGAGTTACAAACTCTTCCCCCAATACCCATTCATCAAATAATTTCCCTGACATGGATCATCCTCCTTAATATCGTCCGAAATTATACTCAAATTTCTAAAAACCTCGGTAATACTACGATGCAAAAATTAGCGTTATAGTGGGCTTCACCTTGTCGTGGCCCGGGGTCCAGGACGATGAGCGCGGGCAGCATCGGCTGAGAAAAAAACTTGCCAACAGCGTCCAGCTTGGTCTCCGTAAAATGAGGCGGGTTGCCCTTTCCCGCCCCATCCATGGAAGAATCACCGCCTCATGCTGCCAAGCGAAGCGCCCTGGACCCTGGGCCTGGGACGAGCGCGGATACTATTCAGGCATTTTGCGATATTATTATTTAATTTTCCCCCAGTCCCAAATCCATTCCCTGGTCTTGCAAAATTCTCTGCAATTCAGCCACCGGCAAATCCCCCGGGGTTTTCTTTTGCTTTAAGGCTAAAGCGGCTGCCGTGCCCGCAGTCTGCCCGGTGGCCGAACAGACCGGGATGAGCCGGAGCTGTCCCATGGCCTCATCCGCCGCGGATATACACCTGCCGGCCACCAGGAGATTTTGCACATTCTGCGGCAGAAGGGAGCCATAGGGTAATCTCATGTCGCTATGGGCATAGGGTTTAACCACCGTATCATTAAAGATCGTGTTCTGGACTTCATCCGCCGAGGGTGAAGCCCTGCCGATGATTTGCCGGGTGGCCCGCACCCCTACCTGAGTTGAGGTATATTCAATTCTTGATTTCTCAAAACCAGGAATATACTTTTTGAGGAATCCGGCCAACCTCATGGCATGTTCCCTGGTGGTTACTTCGGCCCGGGTTAAGTCTTTCGGATCAGTACCATCCATGCCCAATAGATTTCCGGACCAGACGTTGATTTCATCATCGTACACAAGTTTTTCGGCATGGACTCCCGGAGCGCCGAATTCCATATTAATTCCTAAATCAAAGGGCTGATCCCCCCTATCCACCGCCTCTTTCAATACCTTCTTGAGGTTTCCCCAGTTTCCTATCCTGTCCAGAACAACGGGTATATTCACTCCCACCATGTTGAACATCATGGTCATTGGTTTTTTAACCAGGCGGAAAGGAGCTCCGGCAAAACTGGCGATATCCGCATCTCCGGTGGCGTCCACCACCATCTTGGCCAGGATGGCCTGCCGTCCGGCTTTATTCTCCATAATGATCCCTTTGATCATCTGCCCTTCCATAATAGTTCCAACAATATATGTGTGCAGCAGAAAATCAATCTTATTTTCCTTAAGCATTTGTATAAGTTCATATTTAATGATCTCTGGATCCGTGGCATGCATTTTCAGCCATTCTACCTCCTCGCCTGAATGGCGGCAGGGCGCATAAACGCCTTTTTCTTGCAGCCTTTTGGCAATCTCGCTATTTATCCCATTATTCAGAGGGGGTGTGGTTATTACCAGAGCAGAAGTTACCAGTCCTCCCAAGAATCCATATTTTTCCAGGAGCAAAACCTTTGCACTATTGCGGGCGGCACATACCGCCGCGGCCACCCCGGCAAACCCGCCTCCGCAAACCAGCAGATCTGTGTTGGCAACTACTGGAGTTTTTCTCTCCGGTTCAATAATCCAATCCATTTCTTACCTCCCACCCAAAATCTGCCTTTGTCTCCCCTTCCACCTTCCCCTGTCTATGATGAACGATGAACCGTAAACCATGAACAATAAACCCGAAATTTCATCTCAACCCTACGTTCATCGTTCTTCGTCCATCGTTCATTGTCCTCATCGCAATCCCTTATTCATCAGGTCATTCCTTCCCCAAACAGGTGAAAGGTCAAAGGGAAAAGCGAAGAAACAACTTCATTTTTTCTTGGCCATTGTGAGAGAGCACTCTAATCCCCTCAACACTCATGAATCCCACCCTTCTCAGTTGGGTTAATACCTACCAAGAAACTTTTCCATCCTGAAGTATCTGTAAAGTTCTTCCATCTGAAAGAGTAATGTCCACGGTAGGGTCCTCAAAAAGAATGTCGATGTGCAATGGAACCCTAATTTCCCCGCCCAAACCGAAATTATCTCCTAAGGCAATATGGATGGTTCCTAAGATTTTTTCTAACTCAAGCATCGTCGTTCCGGGTTTTGCTTTTTCGTTGGTTCCTATTCCGAACTCAGCAATATTACGAGCAAGAGGGTATTTTTGAAAATTTGCTTCCCACCAAGAAATATAAGGAAAATCCCCTCTTATTTTGGTTACTTTACCGTGATGGACTTCGAAAACTGCGTAGCCTTGCGCACGAGGTATTGGTTCGATTACCATTTTGCCATTTGATTTTTCCTCTAAAGGCGCTATTGCTAACTCCCCCGCAGGAAGATTTCCATAGTTACCAGGCCGATTTATTAGGCCAGTATCCGCAAACCATTCTCTCCCTTTTAAATCAAAGACAATATCTGTCCCTTTGCGGGTTCGAACACGAGCTGATGTTGCCCCAATCAATTTATCTTTCAAAGATAACGTCCTGCGGGCGACCTCTTCCCAGTTGGCAGACATTGCTGTTTGCCACATTCTTGGATCAAATCCAGGCATGCTTGCATAACGGACTCCTGCAGCGTCCGTGAGTAATTTTCTGAAGCTGGTATGGGTAGTTGAATACCAAGCAAGAGCGATTACAGCATTGATCACATCTTTTTTATTTTCCTTCACTATTTCGTAAACAATTTTAAATTCTTCAGCGCTGATTTTCTTATCAAGAAGATTTTTCATCAATTTTTTGTCTTCAATCTCTTTGACGATGTTCTTACCAAAAGCCATTTCCCATAGACTTTTTGGAGGTTCCGTTCCACTCATG
>JASEHN010000003.1:0-19998 GCA_030018715.1 Thermodesulfobacteriota bacterium
ACTGCCTCATATTTGCCGGACATAATGCGACCGGCAAAAAAATTGCCGAGGAAATCTTTATAAAACACGAGGAGAATAAAGAATGAGCGATAGATCAAAAATCGAATGGACAGACGCCACCTGGAATCCCGTGACAGGGTGCACGAAAGTAAGCCCTGCCTGCACCAATTGCTACGCGGAGAGGTTTGCGGAGCGATTCCGCGGTGTCCCTGGCCATCCCTACGAACAAGGCTTCGATCTTAAGCTATGGCCGGAACGGTTAACTCTACCTCTACGCTGGAAACAGCCAAGGACGGTTTTCGTCAATTCCATGTCTGACCTGTTCCATGAAGACGTTCCGGAAGATTTTATCGGGAAAGTTTTTGAAGTAATGATTGATGCAAACCATCATATATTTCAGATTTTGACGAAACGGTCAGAGCGAATGTTGGCTTGGCTCCAATCCAATTTTACTCTTGCTTCAAATGGTAACGGTAAACCCGCATGGCCACCCCACATCTGGCTCGGGGTCTCTGTAGAGAATCAAAATTATACCTGGCGGATTAGGCATCTCCAAAAAACTCCGGCGCTTGTGAGGTATCTTTCCATTGAACCTCTTTTGGGCCCAATATCTTTGAATGCAGGTCTCCTCGATGGTATTAACTGGGTGATTTTAGGAGGGGAAAGCGGCCCCCATGCCAGACCTATGAATCCAGAATGGGTTTACGACGTCCGCGACCAATGTGAAAGATATTCAGTCCCATTTTTCTTCAAGCAGTGGGGGGCCTATGATCAGTATGGGAAGCGGGTGGGCAAAAAACGGGCTGGGAGAATTTTCGATGGCAGGACCTATGACGCAGTCCCTAATTCTCTCTGCCATGGCTGACAAAGGCAAAGAAATATAAGGGCGTTTTCTTTGGAAAATGGAAGCTTTTATGGCGCGGAAGAGGGGTGAAAAGAGTAAAGATGCCGAGCTTTCGGTAAAGGACTATCGGCATAAGGGTGCCAAAAGGAAGAATATTCCTCCGGCGGGACTGGCGGCGCAGGGGGAGATCCGGGAGAAGCCGAAGATCCAATACTTTTATAATCCCCATCTTCCCCCGGCTTTGCGATTTGATCAGACCGGGAGCCCGGATAAACTGCCGGAGCTTATTGAAACTGCCAGAAGGCGCCCTTTGACCTCGAACGGGGCCGAATTGCTTGCCAACGCTCTTAAAACCCAGGAGCCTTGTCTGGAGTGGAAGTATAAAGGGCAATAAGCCTTTTGTCATCTCCTCACAGAGAAAAGATCAATCGGTGGATGGAGGCCAAGGAGAAACGGAGAAGAAAATGATGGAAATGGCTATGGCCAACGAGCAAACTGTTATTCCTGTCGAACGAATCGAAAGAAAAATATATTTTCTCCGAGGCCAGAAGGTCATGCTGGATCGCGATTTAGCTGCCCTTTATGGGGTCCCTACGAAGGTTTTGAATCAGGCAGTTAAACGCCATCGCGATCGGCTTCCAGAAGATTTCATGTTTCAACTATCGATGCGAGAAGCAAAAGACTGGTGGTTAGAAATCATGGAGGCCCGTTTAAGGTCACAAACTGTGACCTTAAAAAGAGGCCAACACCTCAAGTACCGGCCTTACGCCTTCACGGAACATGGGATATTGATGCTCTCCAGCATTTTAAACAGTGAGCGCGCCGTTCAAGTGAATATCCAGATCATGCGTGCGTTTGTCCGGCTGCGGCAAATGTTGGCGACTAATGCGAACCTGGAACGACGGCTTAATGAATTGGAAAAAAAATACAATGCCCAGTTCAAAGTAGTTTTTGATGCCATCCGCCAATTGATGGCTCCGCCCCCTTCATCCCGTAAGAAAATCGGCTTTCAGTTGCGGGAAAGACGAGCCATGTATGGAAAAAGATAGATCGGGTTACCATTTTTTTAGAAGTTGCAATTTTCGTCAACTCGCCATAAATCTCATAAGCAATGGGGGGCTTACGATCAATATGGGAAGCAGGTGTGAAAAAAGAATGCCGGGCTGAATTTTGATGGTGGAACTTGGGAAAATACTCGTGTTTATTTCTCAGCAGTTGCAAAGCGTAAATTTATCTTTAGCTCCTGGAAAGGAATGAATTTAAAATGGCTATTCCCAGACATTTTACAACTGAAGGTTCCTGGAAACATCCAGGCGGGAAGCTCCTGCGATCCGGTCCTCAGACTCTTACAGATGCGGAGTTACTGGCAATTATTATTTCTTCAGGGACCCCAAAGAGATCAGCCGAGCAAATCGCCATAGACTTAATAAATAAATTTCAGTCTTTTCGTGGGATGGTAGATCAGGATGTGAAAGAATTAATGAAAATTAAGGGCCTTGGCCAAGTAAAACTTTGCCGAATCGCCGCTGCTTTTGAAATAGCAAGACGCATCGTCGACCAAGTTTTGGAGGAAAAACAAACGTGACTCGCCGCCTCTCCAACCCTTATGAAAGAATAGCCCACAAAACCGAACGGACCAATAATCAAAAAATGGTCCAATGGATGAATGAGATTATCCTGGAAAAACACCTAAATTTAGGCATGGCAGAACAGGAGACTGCGGGGGCAGACCGAAAACAGCCCGACATTGTAATTAAAAAGCGGACGGGAGGCGAAGAGATTCTCTGTGTCATGGAACTAAAGATTCCAGCCTTTGATCCCTTTCACCAAGAAGAGCTGGTGGAACCAGCGCGGAAAAAAGCCACTCGTCGCCATTCTCCCTATTTTGCGACATCCAACTTTCGTGAGTTGATCTGGTTTAACACCGAGCGAGCCAATAGTCTCGCCCCAATAGAGAAACAGATCGTCCAACGGTATACCCTTTCCTCTATGACCGATCCGGACACTATTGAAGAGTCAGGGATCAAAAGCGCAATCCGGCGGGGTTTGGAGCGTTTTTTAATTGACCTTGTAGAGGTCTCCACTGGCCAAAAAGCAGAGCCCAAGCATGCCATTGATGAAATCCTGATCTATCGTCTTCAAAACACCATCAATGCCTTGGCTATTCATTATAAACGAATCATTGAGGAAAAGGTTAAAGGCGACCGCAAGTTTTCTAAACATCTTCAGACCTGGTTCATTGAACAAGGGTGGACCTTCGGCTTCCAAGATCATGACTATGGCAAGGCTGCAAGGCAAACAGCCTATCTCTTAGTCAATAAGATTCTCTTTTACAGTGTCATTCAGCCAATCAGGCGGTTAGATCCTTTAGAGATTCCCAAGAGCCTTAAAAGCGGCGATTTGCTTCAAAGCACCCTTCAAGGTTTTTTCAACCTGGTGCTTAAGATTGACTACGAGACCATTTATTCAACCGATTTCATTGACCAAATCGCCTTCCCGGAAAATACGGATGTGGTCGATGAAATCAAGGAGCTTATCGAGGTTTTGGCCAAATACGATTTTTCGCGCCTTGGCTATGATGTTATTGGTCGGATCTTTGAAAAGCTGATTCCCGAAGAGGAACGCCATATCCTGGGTCAATATTTTACCAATCCCGATGTGGTTGATTTAATCCTTCGCTTCTGCTTAAAGCACGAAACGGATAAAATCTTGGACCCCGCCTGTGGGGCGGGGACGTTCCTCGTTCGCGCTTACCAGCATAAGAAACTCATGAACCAGCGTCTAACCCACGAGGAGATTCTCAAAACCCTCTGGGGAAATGACATCGCAAAGTTCCCCGCCCATCTTACCACCATTAATTTGGCAATTAATGACCTTCGATCAGATGAAAACTATCCCCGCGTAATTCGAAAGGATTTCTTTGATCTCCTGCCGGATCGAGTGGAGTTTGCCCTTCCTGAATCCTGGCGTAAGGTTCAAATCAAAGGGCTGGGAAAGATTGAGAAAACTCTGGAACATCCAAGATTTTTTGATGCACTTGCTGGGAATCCTCCCTATACCCGACATCTGGAAATTGAAGATATCCAAGAAAAAGCAGAAGGCTACAAGGACAAATTAATACGGAAAGCACTTATCTCCCCTGATGGGAGGAAATTGGCAGATATTTCAAAACGTGCTGGAATTTATGCTTACTTTTTTATCCACGGTACAAAGTTTTTACAAAATGGGGGTAGATTCGGTTTTATTGTTTCTAATTCCTGGCTTGATGCTGATTACGGAAAAGGATTACAGGAACACTTTCTCAGCCATTATAAAATAATGGCCATAATCGAATCCAAAGTGGAACGCTGGTTTGAAGATGCTGATGTCAACACCGTTATTGTGATCCTTGAAAAAGCCGGTGGAGAGAGACTAAAAAAAGAACGCGACGCACATATGGTTCGGTTTGCCTATCTCAAAAAACCTCTGCGCCACTTCATCCCTGCGGCTGAGAACATGTGGCAAAAGGAAGTGGGCCGGCTGGATGCCATTGACAAGCTCATCAAAACCATCCTGGCCCATTCCACTTATTATGAGAACGATGACTTGCGGGTCTATCCCAGGAACCAGAAGGAACTCTGGGAGGAAGGCTATGACCCGGAAGAAGGAAGATATACGGGGGCAAAGTGGGGCAAATATATTCGTGCCCCTAAAATATTCTTCACCCTCATGGAGAAAACCAGGGAAAAACTTTTGCCTCTTCGCCTGTTCGCAGAGGTAAATGAAGGAAAGCCGACAGGCGCTAATGATTTTTT
This sequence comes from Thermodesulfobacteriota bacterium, assembly GCA_030018715.1. Classification (GTDB taxonomy): domain Bacteria; phylum Desulfobacterota; class SM23-61; order SM23-61; family SM23-61; genus JAHJQK01. The sequence continues at coordinate 4,639 of JASEHN010000003.1, forward strand.
TTACATAAGGCGGGAGATAGCGGAGAAATTTAAGATCGAGAAACGTTATCTACGCCCCGGCCTTATGAAACCGCGTGGCAACAACTTTCTCGAATTGTTGCCTCAACATCTTGATCGCTATTTCTTTACAGTTGATGAAGATAAGAGCAAGCTCAAAGGAACCGGAGCGCTGTCTTACATTAAACACGGTGAACAATTGAAGATCCATACGGGCAGCACCTACAAGAATAAGACAGACTGGTATAAATTCGGAGTGCGTGAACCCGCTGATCTTTTAGTTCCATGTGGGATGCGAGAGCGGCTATTTTGCGTTATGAACAGCGCTAAGGCAATTTCAAGCAATAGTTTTACGGAGATTCGTCTTAAAAATAAAGCTGATATGCCAGCTGTGTGGACGTTTATGAATTCATCGTTGGGTTGGTTGTTCTTAGAAATAAATGGGCGTCCCTTGGGGGGCGGGGGCGGAATGCTAAAGGTTGATCCAACAGACATTCGCAAGATGCAGATTATCGCACCAGAACATTTTAAAAAATCTATTCTCCCGAGAATTCATGCCCTCTTGAAGCGCCCTGTCGGGACAGTCGAACAAGAATCCGCGGCTGAGGACCGGCGTTTGATCGACGATTATGTTCTCGGGGACGTCTTGAGTTTATTTCTGCAAGAACAAGAAGAAGTTCGCGAGGCGGTCAATGATCTTGTTAAGACGAGGCTTCAAAAAGCTCAAAGTCTCAAGAAGGCCAAGAAAACTACGGAGGGTTTTGATCTGGATCTCATGACCCAGAACATTTTGACCAGAATGGGGGAAAACAACTTGGCCACCTTTTTCAAAGCGCGGATAACGAGTGTTGCCTGTTCCGCCCTGAATCTTCCGAAGCGGGCCGACCCTATCGAGGTCGAGAACTCCCTCCTCGGCTGGCGGCTAAAAGTGGGAAAGAAAGGCATAGACTGTTCCAGCGAGCCCCAAGCCCGCTACCTCAAAATCTTTGTTGAAATGGGGTGGGACTATGCTCCGGTTCCTCAAGAAGAAAGTTTTCTTTCCTCTATCATAGATAAATGGGAAGACCTTTTCGAGAAGGCCCAAGCAGTGTTAGAAGAACACACAGTCTCTATCCTCCAGCGCAATACCCGCGACCGGCTGGTTCATACAGTTTGGAAAAAATTACAAGAGATGATGGAATAAAAACGAACCATGAATAAAAAAGGCCATGAAATCTCCAGCCCTTGTTGAGAAATAATGACCGAAATAATTTAGAAAAAATGGGGAAAATTCCGGGGACATTTTACTAATTTTGGAGCGTGTTGGCATTAAAAGCCATACTGCTTGGCGAAAAAAGATTCATGCAGTCGATTAAACTCCAGAATTTTCTGTCTTTTGGGGTAGATTCCGAGGAGATCAAGTTGGAGTCTCTGAATGGGAAGACCGGGCCAAACATCAAGCGGCGAAGAGGTGGGCCAGCGCGGTGAATAACTGGGGACAAATGGGGCAGTGGCATTTTCACGTTTGCAAGGATCCACAGATGCTGGGGAGAGAATTGGAATGGCTGAACAAGCAATCTTTTAAGAGTTAAATGGACCGGCTGAATAAAAAGGAACCAAAGATCTACACATGTATTGAAGAAATCTATGAGCGGATTTCCGACGAGCGGCACCCAATTCGAGGCATCCTCGAATCTCTCCGCTCCCTCGAAGTCGTCCGCATCATTGAAGGCGATTCATGAGAATCATATTTTTCATGAGACATTTTGACGCCTGCAAGCCAAAAATTAACAAAATTTCATAAAGTCTGGCGATATTATTATGCGAACAGTTTATAGGCTTTACATAGATGAATCCGGAGATCATTCTTACGGGAAGAAAGAATTGCAGAAACTTATCATCCAATCGAAAAAGGAAACGGTAGAGATTCCCATTGATCATTATCCCGAATTGGAAAGAGAGGAAAAACGTTATCTTGGGCTGACTGGCTGCATTATCGGAGGCGAAGCATATCGAAATTCATTTCATCCCAAGTTTGAAGAATTGAAGCAGCGGCATTTTCCTCACAACCCGGATGATCCCGTAATCCTCCACCGAAAGGACTTGATCAACAAAAATGGTCCATTTTGGCGGCTGCGGAATCCAAGTCTTCAAGCGGCTTTTAATGAAGATTTATTGGCTTTTTTAAAAGAAATGCAATACACGGTGATAACCGTAGTTATAGATAAAAAGGCCCACATCGAGCGTTACCATGAATTTGCCTATCACCCCTACCATTATTGCTTGGGAGCCATGCTTGAAAGATATTGTGGATTCCTGCATGTTAATAATTCGAAAGGAGATGTTTTGGCGGAGAGCAGAGGCGGCGCAGAGGATAACCAACTGAAGGAGGCATACAGGGGGATTTATAACAGTGGCACCCAATTTCGCTCTACTGAATTTTTCCAAAACGTCCTATCAAGCAAAGAAGTTAAGCTGAAGCCGAAATCAACCAATATTGCCGGAATTCAGCTCTCCGATCTTCTCGCCCATCCTTTGAAGCAGGAAATCCTTGTTGAAAATGGGGGGCTTCCGGATTCGCAAACAGAAATCTTTGGGAAAAAGGTTTGTGAAATTATCCAGAGGAAATATAACAGGCAGATTTACAGCGGGAAAGTCTATGGCTATGGGAAGGTTTTCCTAAAATGAAAAACCGGGAATTCACCCGGTTCCTCACGCTGGCCCTTCACGGGCCATCCACCTCCAATTACTTGGATTGATTTAATGATAACACAACCAAAAAAGCTGTCAATATTTTTTTTGCCGGGCATTCGGGGGGCAAGATACTAATTCTGTCTTTAGGTAAACCACTGGTTTTACCAGTGCGACTTATCGCATATGGCGGGCACACGGGCACGCGGTCGGACCAGGCTAAGTATCGGATATTGCAAAATAACGCCCTGAAAAAGGGTGGTTTTTCGATCTTAGAACGGCATTTTTAGCATAGATTCGAGCGACACATTTCTAATTTTGATGGCTTCGTAAAAAGTCCTTTTTGCCCCATTTTTGTCATTCCCGCGAAAGCGGGAATCCAGTTAATTCAACTAGTTCTGGACTCCTGCTTTCGCAGGAGTGACGGCTTTTCCGATTTTTTACGAGACCATCAATTTTGAAGCTTATTAGAATTGAAAGCCATAATGCTTGGAGGAAAAGGGCTCATATAATCAATTTAACGCCAAAATATTTTGCCTTTTGGACCGGATTCGGAGGAGATCGAACTGGAATCTCCGGATGTGCAGACCGGGCCAAACATCAAGCGGCGAAGAGGTGGGTCAGCGCGGTGAATAACTGGGGACAAATGGGGCAATGGACTTTTCATGTCTGTAAAGATCCGCAGATGTTAGGGAGAGAGTTAGGGTGGCTTTCTACACAAGGGTAAGAATAGGTGCATTTTTAAAGCTTACGGATCGGTTTTATTGGGGCTAAAACCTATTGTCCAAAAATATCGATAGTTACCTACTACAACATTTCAGTCTGGAGGAGTAAAGTAATTAAAGAAGAAGACGCAAAAGCCACTTATAAATGGGGTGATTTATGATCAGTTTCGGCAAGCAATCAGTCCCTCGAATCGAGGAACTGTATGTAAAGAATTACAGGGCGCTGAAGGATTTGCAGCTGAAAGGCCTCACACCCTTGACGGTCTTTCTCGGCCCGAATGGCAGCGGTAAATCTACGATATTTGACGTTTTTGCCTTCCTTGCCGAGTGTTTCTCGGTAGGGCTGAAGAAAGCATGGGATAAACGAGGTAGATTCAAGGAATTGCGAACCCGCGGGGCCGATGGTCCCATTGTCTTTGAGCTAAAATATCGTGAAAAGCCGAAAACTCCGGTTATTACCTACCATCTTGCCATCGAAGAAGAGAAAAAGGGGCCTTACGTTGCCGAAGAATGGTTGCAATGGCGGAGAGGCCAGACAGGAAAGCCCTTCAGATTTCTCGATTTCAAGAGAGGAAAAGGCCAGGTAATATCTGGAGATATGCCCGATCAACAGGACCAGCGCATAGAAGAACAATTATCCTCCCCTGAAATGATTGCGGCAAATACCCTTGGGCAACTTGCCAAGCATCCCCGCGTGAATGCTCTGAGAAAATTTATTACTGGCTGGTATCTTTCTTATTTGACCGCAGATAACACCCGGGTTACCCCCGAAGCCGGTCCACAGGAAAGGCTCTCAGCAACGGGTGACAATCTTCCTAACGTCATTCAGTACTTGATGGAGCAGCATGAAGACCGGCTGCAACAGATATTGAGAACCCTTTCCCGTCGTGTTCCCCGATTAGAGAAGGTTGATGCCGAGCTGCTCGCAGACGGGAGACTATTGTTGCAAATCAAAGATGCCCCTTTTGATAAGCCGATTTTGGCGAAATTTGCCTCTGACGGAACTCTCAAGATGTTAGCCTATCTGACAGTTCTCTATGATCCCGAACCTCCTCAATTGGTCGGGATCGAGGAACCTGAAAACCATCTACACCCGCGTCTTCTGCCCGAGCTGGCTGAAGAATGCCGGGATGCCGCCGCCCGTACCCAATTGATGGTTACAACCCATTCCCCCTTTTTCGTTGATGGCCTCAAGCCGGAAGAGTTATGGGTGCTTTATCGGGATGAAAAGGGATACACCCAAGCCAAACGAGCCGCTGATTTGACAGGAATAAAGGATTTCATGAACCAAGGCGCCCAGCTTGGACATCTTTGGATGGAAGGTCATTTCAATGTGGGCGATCCGCTTATAGAATCGGGCATGCCTATACAACCTAATCTTTTCGAAAAATAAACTCCATTGGGAAGGCAATCTATGCATATCGAATTTCTCGTGGAAGAATCTTCATCCGAGGCTGCCCTTCATAATATCCTTCCAAGAGTTTTGCAAGAGCAAATAACTTTTGCAATACACCCGTTTCGGGGAAAGCCGGATTTACTGAAGAAATTGCCAGCTCGTCTTAGAGGGTATCGGGCTTGGATTCCGGATTCCTGGGGAATTGTTGTCTTAGCTGATGCGGATGAGGATGATTGTCGGGAAATTAAAGCAAAGTTGGAAAAGGCCGCCATCCAAGCAAAATTAGTCACAAAATCCGGTGTCAGTTCCGGTTCGCACTTTCAAGTGCTGAATCGTTTGGCCATAGAAGAGCTGGAAGCATGGTTCTTCGGTGATATCGGAGCCTTGCATTCTGCCTACCCGCGAATTTCCCTGCGTCTTGGAGACAAAGCCCGATATCGGGACCCGGATGCAATCGTTGGAGGGACTTGGGAAGCCTTGGAGCGTGAATTGAAAAGGGTTGGATATTTTCCCGGAGGTTTGAACAAAATCAGCGCCGCCAGGGAAATATCCAAGTTCATGGCTCCCGAACGCAATCGTTCCAGAAGCTTTCAGATATTCAGGCAGGGCCTGATAGAAATGATTCAGCGCTAATTTTAGACAATTTCGCATGAAATTTGAGGTCGCCATGCTTTCTTTCTGCCAAAGTGATCGAAGAGGAGATCAAACGGGGGAATTCGGGGAACATATTCCTGGTTTTTTGGTTTGATGAGGGATGGTTAAGTCCTCAAGGGAAGGGCCGGGGCAGAAGAAAGGGATATGCGAGAAAAAGGAGATTAAGGGACCAAGGGGATGAAACAGGAAAAGCAAAGTGCGGACTTAAGAGTGTTCATTTCGACCACAGATTCGACCTGCGATGAGTGTGGAGAGGAACTTGGCCGGGGGGCCTGGATTACTCTCCAAAAAGAGAAAGGGGCACTTTGCCTGGCGTGCGCCGATTTAGATCACCTTGTTTTTCTTCCGCCTGGCGATGCGGCCATTACCAGGCGTGCTCGCAAATATTCAACCTTAGCTGCGGTCGTTTTGAAGTGGAGTCGGGCCCGGAAACGGTATGAACGCCAGGGACTCTTAGTCGAAGCTCAGGCGACTGAAAAAGCCGAACAAGAATGTTTGGCTGATATCGAAGTTAGGAAACGACGAAGAGAAAGAGAAGCAGCGAAGCGGGCGGAATTAGACCGGCAATACGTAGAGCAATTTGCAGGGCGGGTGCGCGAAATGTTCCCTCGATGCCTTTCGGGAAGAGAGATAGCCATCGCCGAACATGCTTGCCTAAAGTACAGCGGCCGGGTCGGTCGCTCCGCGGCGGCGAAGAGGTTTGATGAAGAGGCGGTTCGCTTAGCGGTTGTCGCCCATATTCGCCATACCGAGACAGAATACGACACGCTACTGGCTAGCGGTTATGACCGGTGGGACGCCCGAGCGCAAGTTGAAGAAAGAGTTGATCGGGTGATGAGTCAATGGCAAGGGAAAAAGTGAATCTATCGATAGCTATCTATGACCTTAGCCAAAAGATTCCGATCCACCTGTCGCCCCACTAACGGCCCTTCTGACAATATAGGAAATTTATCTTCAAAAGGAAGACGATCGTTGCGGTAGATGATCCCGATGGGGATAATATCTCCCCATTCTTCGGCAACTTTCAGGGCAGCTTCCCGGCTCTGGGGATCATAATCCGCAGGTAATTCGCGGCAACGCTTCTTGTACCAACTGAAAGTATTCACCTTGTTGAAAGAAACACAAGGTTGCAGGATGTCGATGAGGGAGAAACCGCGGTGGGCAATGGCCTGCTTAATTAAACCGGAGAGGTGATCTTCCAGCCCGGAGAAACCCCTGGCCACAAATCCTGCCTTCATGGCCACGGCTACGGCCACCGGGTTGAAAGGAGCCGAAGTTACTCCTTCGGGTTGAGCCTTGGTGATGAATCCAGCCTCGGAAGTAGGGCTGGCCTGCCCTTTGGTCAACCCGTAAACCTGATTGTTGTGAACCAGCAGGGTTATATCTATGTTGCGGCGGATGGCCGCCAGAAAATGATTTCCTCCTTCTCCGTAATTGCAGCCGTCCCCGCTCTCCACGATAATAGTCAATTTATGGTTGGCCAGTTTGGCACCGGTGGCCACTGGCAGTGATCGGCCATGCAAGCCGTCGAAGAGGTTCACGTTCATATAATGGGGGGCTTTGGCAGCCTGTCCAATCCCGGAGACAAAGAGAACCCGATGGGGCGGCAACTGGGCAGCAACCAAAGCTTTTTTGACGGCCTTCTGGATGGAAAAATTTCCACAACCCGGACACCAGGCCGTTTCATAGTCTCCGTATTCTTCGAGCGTAACCATATTTCCTCCCTTACTTGTATCAGTTTAGAGTTTTGAAAAATGGCGGCAACGCCTCTGTTTGGGCCCTGGAATCCCTTGGCCCTGGTAACACACCCTTCTTCAAAAAACTAAAGTGTTACCCTTACTTTAATTCCCTAAAGATATACTCCGGAGTGATCGGAAAGCCATCATAACGGTTCATCCGTTGATGAACTTTAAACCCAGTCTCCCGGCGGATAAGGCCGGCAAATTGTCCGGTGGCATTGCCCTCGACGCAGACCACCTGCCCGGCTTCTTGAAGCAGGCCCATGAATTGGTCCGGAATAAGGGGCCAAATCTGGGAGAAATGAAGCGAGGCCACTCGCTGCCCGGAAGACCTCATAGTTGAAACTGCCTCGCAAACGGAACCTTTGGTCGAACCCCAGGAGATAAACAGGAGGTCCGGATTCCGATCCCCTTTATAATCAGGCGGAATAACTTCCTGGCAAATCCCTTCCGACTTTTTTAAACGTTTCTCCACCATCTGTTTCCGGACGGAAAGATCCTCGGTGAGATGTCCATCTTCTGTGTGCTCATCGCTTCCGGCTACGACCAGGTGCTCAGTAAGGCCGGGGAGAAGACGGGGCGAAACCCCGCTCTCCGTGAGGGCAAACCGGCGGTATGGACCCGCGGCTGGGAGTGCATCGTTCGGAGTGTGGGGGGGCACAATTGTTTCTACATCGAACGGGGTAACTGCCCGGTAGGAGTCGGACAGAAACTGATCAGTGAGCATAAATATCGGTCCCTGGAATTTTTCCGCCAGAAAAAATGCCTTAAGGGTTAAGGCAAAGCATTCCTCAATAGTTCCGGGAGCAAAGATGGCCCGGGGGAATTCTCCGTGACCGGCGTGGAGCACGAAGTTTAAATCTCCTTGTTCCGTGCGGGTGGGCAGGCCCGTGGCAGGGCCAGGACGCTGGGCAATCACGATCACCAGGGGGGTTTCAGTCATGGCCGCCAGGCTTACCCCCTCCATCATCAACGCAAACCCTCCTCCTGATGTGGCCACCATACTTGGCGCCCCGGCAAAGGAAGCACCGATGGCCATGTTGATGGCCGCGATCTCGTCCTCGGCTTGCTCCACGATCAGCCCCATTTTCCCGGCCAGCCGGGCAAGGGTTAAGCTGATAGAAGTGGAGGGCGTCATCGGGTAGAAAGAATAAAATTTCAGCCCGGCAGAGATGGCCCCCAGAGCAATGGCCTCATTTCCCTGCATCATCACCCGCGCAGGGGTTCTGGAAAGGGGAGGTAGTTTACCGGAGAAAGAAGGTTGAGTGAAAGTCCACCGAAAAGCTTCACTCAAAACCTTAAGGTTTTCTTCGATCAAACCAGGTTTCTTCTTTCCAAAAAAATCCTCGAGGGTTCGGCCCACCGATGCTTCATCCAGCCCGAGGAGAGCACAGACCACACCCAGGGCGGTGATGTTGGAGAATTTATCTGCGGCCAAATGCCCGTAGGGGACTTTGAGGCAGTTTTCTTCTTCGAGGCTACACCCTTGGTCGGCCACGATGCGCCCATTCGGGGTTACCTCTTTTTGATGGAGGCTCAAAGTATGATTGTCCAGGGCGACCAGAAGATCGACCGATTCCTGCGGGGCCAAAATTTCTTCCGAACTGACCCGGATGGCAAAGGTATTGTGCCCGCCCCGAATGCGGGATTGATAGCTTTGGGTGACCACAATAAAATAGCCGCTGCGCACCAGGCTTTTGGCCAGAATCTCTCCAACCGTGGCCAGCCCCTGGCCAGCCTCTCCTCCGATAAGGATATTCATAACGGACTCCCTTCCACCGCTCAAAAATCCCCCCTAAAATTATTATTCCGGTTTTCAGAGACTTTGGCAAGGCTCTAATGAACTGGCCGTCGATTATTTCCCGCTTCTTAGGATCATGCGAGATATCTCATCCATATTTGTCCTGAAAATAGCCCACTCATCTTCTTAGGTGCCCAAGAAAAGACAGCTTACTTTTTTAAAATTTAACCCCAATTAGGAAGATAGGGTGCTACGAAGGTAAGAGGCTGGAAAATTATTTGGGTTTGTTTTACCAATAAAGGGGAGCAATCCCCCGGCTTTTAAGATGTCAAGAACTATCGACGGCAAGGGAGGAAATAGATAGGTTTTTTGGCTGGCCATGTTTCTGACTTTTCCAGCTTCAAGGTCAACCTCAACCATATCTTTCTCGTTGAATCTTTTTCTTGCTTCTTTGATTTCAACCGCGGGGAGACCGAGATTTATGGAGTTACGAAAGAATATGGCGCCGAAACTTTCGGCCATGATACATGAGATACCAGCAGCTTTCAACGCTACCACCGCATGCTCCCTGGATGACCCACAGCCAAAGTTTTTCCCAGCTATCAAAATGTCCCCTTTGGCTATTTTGTTGCTCCATCCTTTTTCTATTGCTTCTAAACAATGTTCAGCTAAGAAGGATGGATCGGTGAAGCTGAGATACTTCCCTGGGATAATCATATCTGTATCGATATTATTTTCAAGGATCCACACTTTTCCTCGAAAGATCATTATCATGTTTCCTTTTGTAAATTTATTGGGACACAGATTTTCGCAGATAAACGCAGATAATTATTTTCTTTTTAGTTTATCCTGATAATCTGTGTACATCTGTGTCCAAAAAGGAATTTCCTATACAATCAAGTTAGTGAGGACGGTTGGGTAATTTTCCCTCGTACGGCAGAAGCTGCAGCCACTGCTGGACTCGTCAAGTAAACCTTGCTGTCAGGATGTCCCATACGCCCCTTGAAATTTCGATTGGTCGTAGATAGGCAAACTTCTCCCTTTGCTAGAATACCAAGATGGCCCCCAAAGCAAACTCCACAACTGGGGGGTAAGATTACTGCATCCGCTTCGGAAAAAATTTTAAGCAAGCCTTCTTCCATTGCCTGGCGGTAGATTCCAGGAGTGGCTGGGGAGATGAGCAGGCGAATCCTTGAATCCGCTTTTCTGCCCTTTAGAATTTTTGCCGCCACCCTTAAATCTCCGATACGCCCATTGGTGCACGAGCCGATGAACACCTGGTTAATTTTTATACCGCTGGCTTCCTGAACCGAAACAGCATTCCCTGGCGAGGGCGGCAGAGCCACTTGGGGGGTTATGGAAAAAACATCAATATTCAACTCCTGTTCATAGTTCGCATCATAATCACTGGTAAAATAGATTCCTTTCCGACGGCTTCGATCGGCAAGGAAGTTTTGGATTACCGGATCAGGCTCCATGATTCCGTTGACCGCCCCTGCTTCCACCGCCATGTTTGCCATAGTCAGGCGATCTTCAACATCCAATGACTTGACTGTTGGTCCATAAAATTCAATGGTTTTTCCCAAGGCACCGTCTGTTCCGATTTTCCCTATGGTATAGAGGATCAAGTCTTTGCCCCCGACCCATTCTCCCAAAATTCCGTAGTAATTGATGCGGATCGTTTCGGGAACTTTAAGCCAAGTTTTTCCGAGCACCATGGCTGCAGCCAGGTCAGTGCTTCCCACACCCATGGCAAATGCCCCCAAAGCCCCATAAGTACATGTATGGGAATCACCCCCAACGATCAAATCTCCAGGAACCACGAGTCCAGCTTCTGGGAGAAGTGCATGTTCGATGCCAGATCTACCCCCTTCAAAATAATGTTCAATTCCTGCCCCCTCGGCGAATTCCCGCAAAACCCGACATTGTTCGGCAGTGCCAATGTCCTTATTGGGCGTAAAATGATCTAGAACCAAAATGATATTCCTCGCCGCTTGGAGTGGTGGCCTGCCGATTTTTTCCAGTTCCTCCAGGGCCATGAACGCGCTGATATCATTACCTAATATTGTATCGAGTTTGACAGAAATGATATCTCCGCTTTTGACCGATTGAAGATTAGCATGAGCGGCTAATATCTTTTGGGAGATCGTCATCCCCATGGTTTTCTCCTCGCTCTTTTCCTTTAGCGATCAGCTTTCTTTCAAAGCACCCCCAGTAAAATTTTGCCTATTAGAAGCCATACCCTTTTTCGACATTCGAATATTTAAAGCAATTCCCACAATGCTCAGCAATCCCCCGATGATTAAAAACAAATAGCTTTTTACAGCGAAAATAGAAATAAAGGAAGCTAAGGCGGCGCCAATTAAAATGGCATGCTGAGCCAAATTAAGTCTTGTAGACCAGTATTTATTGAGGGCGATGGAAACAGTAAAAAAGCTCAATAGGATCGCTAAAAATTGTTGCACTCCGGAGGAGAGGCTCTCAAATTGGAGCAAGATAGCCGGAGAATAAATAAAAAAGAATGGAAACAGAAAGGAAGCCAAGGCTACCTTTAATGCTTCTCCTGCTGCCGGCCAATATTTAGCCTCGGCCATTTTGCAGGCCACCATGAGGCCAATCGCCACTGGCGGGGTGAGGTGAGCAAAGACAGCGTAATACAATGGAAAAAGATGAGCTTGGAGAAGTGGGACGCCAAGCTTGATCATGGCCGGAGAGAGAATTGTTGCGCATATTATATATGCGGCGGGCGTGGGTACACCTACTCCTAATATCATAGATGTTAATGCGGTAATGATTAGAAGTAGAAAAAGATTGTCATGACATAATAGTAACAATACTTTACCAAGCCTCATTCCTAATCCGGTTACTTCCACTGTGCCGACGATGATTCCAATCAGGGCTAACACGATAGCGATTTGACTGCCGGATATAATTCCATCCATAAGCCTATTTTTCATTTTGTCCCAGTTCAAACGAGCCTCTTTTCGAATTCCGGATAAAAGGCCAAGAATAACAACACAAATTAATGACCAGAAGATAGTGAACATGAGGGAACGTCCCTGCAGCAAGAGTATCAAAAGAAGTAAGAGAGGAACGATAAACACTGGGCCATCAAATAATAAACTCTTCATATTAATTTTTTGTAAAGGCATAGGCGCAATATTGAGCTTCCGGGCGTTCAATTCTACATAGAGAAGAACAATAGCAAAATAAATGATTGCTGGAATAAAAGAAACTTTAACAATGGAGAGATATGGAATTCCCGTGTATCCTGACATTACGAAAACAGTTGCGCCCATGACTGGAGGTAAAATTTGACCCCCGCTCGAGGCAGCTGTTTCTATGGCTGCAGCATGTTCGGGAGTATATCCTGACTTCTTCATCATGGGAATGGTGAAAGAGCCAGTTATCGTAATATTAGCGACGGTGCTACCTGTAAGGGAACCCAGAAGAGCACTTGTAAATACTGATAATGCAGCTGCGCCGCTTCTGAATTTAGAGGCAGCAAGAGATCCGATTGACATAATGAACCGTAATCCACCAAAGGCCTCTAATACGGAACCAAAAAAAATAAAAAGAAAGAGATAATTTGCTGAAAGGATAAGAAGACTACCGTAGACTCCCCATGGAGTGGTAACATCCGCGCTCATCAATGTAATTAAACGTTGTAAATCTACAGGTGGGGCTTTGATCAAAGAAGGTAGATAGGAACCAAAGGCTGTATATAAAACAGCGATAGCAGTTAGAATAGGAAAAATCCAGCCAAAAGCCTCTACCGTCAAAATAAAAACGATGACTGCGGATAGGGCTCCGGCTACAAGAGCTATATTGGGAGGGTAGCTTGGGTTGGAGAGGATCTCATCATAATGGGTAAAAAAATATAAGTTGACGCATATAGTGGCTGCCAACATTAAAATATAAGTGACCTGAAAACGCTGCCGGAGCTTATAGAGGATCATAATCACTGAGGCAAACCCGAGATGCACGATGGCATGTTGTGAGGGTTCAAAAGGTAGATGGGTAATATAATAGAAATGATACCCAATCATTAAGAAGGCGATTCCGCCCAGAATATATCCCATCCATTTTTGTATTCTCCCCCCTTGATCTGAATTAATTCCCATCTTTTTCTCCTCATAGAGGATTTTTACATTCTCATTTTAACCGTTTTGGTTATTTTCGGCGGAAACTGATACCTGATAGCAGAGAAAGGGTAAATGTAACAAATCTCTTCCGCAATCCATTTACCCTTTCCATCATGAACGGGAGTCTTCATTCTATTTACGATATTTGGCGTATTCTTCTCCGAAGCTTTTTAGACGGATTTTTACATCATCATAAAACTTCAGCGCACCGGGATGAAAATTATCCTGACATAATTTTTCAGTTTCCCAGAATGAGGTTGTTAAAAAATCTGGGGTGACACCCTTTCCCATTGTATGGTAGGGTGCAAATTCCCCTTTCTTAGCGGCTTCGTAAAGGATTTTCGTTATCTCATAAACCACGTCATTAGGCATTTCCTTACCCGCCGACCAATAGACGGGACAGGAAACTACAGCCATCGCTTCTGTCTGGGTCGGTCCCATGGCTTTGGCAGGTACCACCAAAGCCAGCGTTGGCAGATTTAAGGCAGCGAATTCCTCAGAACGACAAGCTTTGGCAATCATGGCGATGTTAGCATCCACGTTTCCTTGTTGGATGAAATGGAGTGTGGCGCGAGCCTTTAACTCTTCTAAGTAGGACCCAAGTCTAAATTCATTTGGGTATACAAAGTCAAACATCATGACACCGGCATGGGCGGCACCGTCTCGAAGGGCGGTGACTAAGGCACTCAAGCCCCCGTGCATGGGCTTTACACTCTCCCATACCCCTGCCTGTTTCAGCTGATCAACAAAGATCCAGGTATAACCTTTTTCTACCTTCCGCGGAACAGCCACCGCTTTCCCTTTTAAGTCAGTAAAAGTTTTTATTTTGGGGTCAAAAGTAATCCATACCGAAGCCAAGTGGACCAATGACCCAATTTTCAACGGAAAATATTCACCCTTACCCCAGACATTGTGACCAGGAATCATGGTGACATTAATATGAGTTGCTCTGAATTCCGTTTTTCCCATAATCAATCTAGTATTATCGGTCACTCCTGCGGTAGTCACTACATCAGCTTTAAGCTTATCAGAACGTTCGTTAATGAAAGTGGCAAGGGCATGCGACAAGACATACCATACATCTCCTGGTCTTCCGGCCGCGATGGTTATGGATTTTTTTTCTTTGGCCGCAACCGCAGTGGGGTCCATCGAGAAACTTGCCCATAGGACCAGGAATGATGCCAGGAAAAAAACAAAACATTTCTTTTTCATCGTTTCTCCTCCTTGTATAATGGGTTTTTTATTTTTCCCCTATCGGGGAAAAGTGAAGCGCCAGATATTTATCCCCTTGGCCTCAGGGCTGGTAACCGATAGTATTTCCATATTTGCTCGCTACATCCGCTTTGGGCAGGAACTTCTCTTCTATCTGGCGAATCTCCTGGAAGCCGGCAAAGGCATGGAAATCTTCCAAAGGATGGTCTTTCATCTGATTTTGAAAATCTATTTCTGCCTGGGTCCCCTTGGTTTTGATGGCCTGGCTTAGATCCCAAACTGCCTTGGCCGTGGCCCGCAAAGAAACTCCGGGATAAATGACCAGCGAGACGCCGATTTCTTCCAATTCTTCTATGGGTAGATAAGGCGAGACTCCAGCGACGTTGTACAGTAGGGGCGCCGCCACTTCCTTCACTATTTTTCTCAACTCCTCGGCGGAAAGCGGAGCTTCCACAAATGCCATATCTGCGCCCGCTTTGGTATAGGCATTGGCTCGAGCAATGGCCTCCTCCAGACCCCCTCCCACCGCACCCCGGGCATCCGTGCGGGCAATAATCAGGAAATCAGGGTCTATTTCTTTCCTCGCCTCATCGGCAGCCATAATTTTTCCCACGGCTTCTTCCACCGGCACAAGCATCTTGCCGGCCACATGACCGCAGCGTTTGGGGGTAATCTGGTCCTCCAAGTGAATGGCAGCGACTCCGGTCTGGATGTATTCTCTCACCGTGCGCATGACATTGATGGCGTTTCCGTAACCGGTGTCAGAGTCGGCGATGACGGGGATAGAAACGGCGTTGGCCACGTAGCGGGCAACGGTTTGTACTTCAGTCATGGTGGCCAGCCCTACATCGGGCATGCCCAGCAGCGAAACGGAGATGCCATAACCGGAAAGGTAGACTGCGTCAAAACCGGCTTTTTCGATAATTTTCGCGGTAAGCGCATTGTAGCAGCCGGGGGCCACCACGATTCTCTTGCGTTCAAGCAGGCGTCGTAAAATAGTTGTCTTTTTCAATTCTTCCTCCTACAGTTTAAGATGATTTAGATAATCTTTTCCCTTTCCAGTTCTTCAATCTTTTCTTTC
>JASEHN010000003.1:20008-23177 GCA_030018715.1 Thermodesulfobacteriota bacterium
CTTTCGAGTAACCTAGCAATTCCTCCAGGACCTGGCGGGTGTGCTGGCCGAGAAGGGGCGGCGAAGAAAAAGCTTCCCCGGGTGTACCCGACATTTTGATGGGGTTGCCCGGCTGTTTTACTTTTCCACCCTTAGGGTGCTCTACTTCGATGATCATATTTCGCTGAAGCACCTGGGTGTCCGCAAGGGCGCGGTCAAAAGTATTGATGGGTCCGGAAGGGATCCCTTTTTCGCCAAAGAGCTTCAGCCATTCATCCCCGGGCCTGGTCCCCAGGATCTGGGAGACGATGGTGTCGATTTTATCCTTATCCTGCCAGCGTCCATCGCGCTGGTCATACTTGGGATCCATCAATTCTTTAACTCCCAGGATTTCTACAAAAGGCTTCCAAAAGTTATCTCCCACCAGGGCAAGAATGATGTAAATGTCCTTGGTTTTAAAAGAACCATAAGGGACGTGGACGAAGTGCTCATTACCGATGGGACCAGGGACTTCGCCGGAAAGAAAATACATCGTAGCCATATAATTCAGCAGGGATATTTGCACATCCAGCATCGAGACATCAACTTTCTGCCCTTGGCCGGTGCGCGCCCGGCTGACCAGAGCGGCCAGAATTCCAAAAGCCGAGAAGACCCCTCCACCCATATCCCCGATGGGAATTCCGCTCCGCAACGGAGGACGGCCACGCTCTCCAGTTATGCTCACGCCCCCGCCCATAGCCTGGACAACGAGATCGAAAGCCGGCCGGTCGCGTCCTGATCCAGTTAAACCAAATCCGGTGCAGGAGCATGATATGATGCGAGGGTTGATGTCTCTCAAAGTCTCATAATCAACCTTCAGCCGCTCCAGCACCCCCGGCCGAAAATTGTCGTAAACCACATCGGAAATTTTCACCAGATCGTAGAAGACGGCCCTCCCTTTCTCGGTTTGAAGATCAAGGGTTAAGCTTTTCTTGTTCCGGCAAAGCGTGAGAAAATACGCTCCCATTCCCTGAAGAGAATTCTTGGGGTCATTCTCCAGCAGCCGTCTTGTCCCCTCCCCTGTCTTGGGCGGCTCCACTTTGAGGACTTCGGCCCCCAGGTCGGCCAGCAGCATAGCCCCGTAAGGTCCAGCGAGCATATGAGTTAAATCCAGAATGCGAATCCCCGATAAAGCCTGCATCGATGACCTCCTTTGTCTTATCCACGACATCGTTCAGGATCGATACTGCCAACAACCTCCTTGGTGATCCGCGAACATTCCATCAAACTCTCCAGGTCGATGCCGGTCTCTACACCGAGCCTATGAAACATATATACCAGGCTTTCGGTGGCCACGTTTCCCGGGGCTCCCGGGGCATAAGGGCACCCACCCAGACCAGCGATGGAACTCTCGAAGATTCGAGCTCCAACCTGCCAGGCCGAGTAGACGTTGACCAGCCCGATTCTCCGGGTGTCGTGGAAATGCAGCGCCAGAGGTAAATCTGAAAACTCCGCAAAGAGCCTGCAGAGCAGTTCTCTGACCTGCAAAGGATGAGCCATTCCGGTGGTGTCCGCCAGCGAGACCTCGCCAACTCCCGCCTTTTGGAATGCCTTGGCGACATAGATAACTTTTTCCACGGCCACGCTTCCCTCAAAAGGACACCCGAAGGAAGCGGCTATGGCCCCCCGCAGCCGAACGCCATTTCTTTTGGCTTTCTGCGAGATGTCGGCCAGTTCCGCCAGGGAATTCGCGGTGGACTTATTGAAATTTTCCCGGTTTAAAGTATCGCTGGCCGAGACGACGAAGACCACCTCTTCCACGCCGTTCTCGATGGCTCGATCCAGGCCTTTTTCGTTGGGAATTAAGGCGCTAAAGACAACATCCGGCCCGCGATTGAGGCACCGGACAACCTCAGCTGCGTCTTTAAGTTGGGGTATCCATTTCGGGTGGGTGAAGGAGGTGGCCTCGATGCGTTTCAAACCCGACGTGGAAAGAAGGTTAATGATCCTTACTTTCTCTTCCGTGGGAACCTCTACCTTAACATTTTGGAATCCATCGCGTGGGCCCACTTCAATGACGGTAACAGAATCAGGAAGATGCTCGCTCTGCCCCATAGAGAGGCCTCCTTCGCCAGCGTTGGGTTTAGCCCGTCTGGACTTTTCCCGCTTCACCCAGTCGCCCCTGATTCCCCAAGCTGCGCAGCACCTCAATGGTATACCGGTAGCGATCAGCCCGGTAGAACGTATGCACTAATTCTAAAGGCTCACCGCTTTTCAAAAAAACCTCGGTCTCCACGTGGAGGACGGGGTCATGGATATTGATGTTCAAATGAGACGCGATTTCCCCGTCGGCGGCCATGGCTTCGATGCTTTGTCTGATTGGTCCCAGGGGCAACCGTAATGTTTTTTCTAAGACCTGAAGCATGGTCTTGGTCTTTAAATCCTGAGGAGTTATCCGCAAGCCTATTTTAATAGGAAGGTAATTGACTACATAGGCGAAAGGTTCATCTCCGGTTTGGCGTAAACGGCGAAAAAGAAGGATTTCATCCCTTATGGGAACTTTTAAAAATTTAGCTACGCGCTCGCTGGCAGTTGTTTTTTTTACCTCTAAAATTCTAACTTCCGTCTCAAGGCCATGGGTGATGAGATCCTCCATGGATCCGGTAAGCTTAATAGACCGGAATCCATTTAAACCACTCGAGATGAAAGTCCCTTTTCCACGCTGGCGTCTCAATAAACCTTCTGCAGATAGAGTGGCGAGGGCTTTTTTGACAGTGATCTGGCTAACGCCGTAGGTTTGGCTTAACTCTTTTCCTGAAGGCAGTTTCTCTGCGGAAGATATTTCTCCAAGTTCGATCTTATTCCGCAATAAGGTTTCGAGTTGTATGTAGAGAGGAATGCGAGAATGATATCGGAACCGACTCGTTTTCATGGATAAATATTCTAAAAAGGTATAAAAGTATATTTTAGTATTTTAATGGCGATGAAATATTTTGTCAAGTCCTTTTTGCAATTTTTTTCCTTTTCCACTCAGAGATCGCTGAGGCCCTTTGCCCTATCTCTCCGGCCTTTGCTATCCCTATTCTCTTGACCTCCAACCTCCAATTTAGTATATTTCTTCCATAAGTTAGGCCTTCCATAAAGGAGCGGGAAAATATGGCTGGACCTCTTACTGGAATTCGCGTACTGGACCTGACCCGTGCCCTGGCCG
>JASEHN010000273.1 GCA_030018715.1 Thermodesulfobacteriota bacterium
GAAAGAAGGAATATTAATCTCAGGGTAACTCAGTCAAATTCAGCTTCCAAGGAGGATTAAAGATGGAAAAAGAAACAACAGGAGTGGACATAACTAGTTGGCAATGGCCCAAAATCGAAAATTATTGGGGCCGGCGTCCTTATGGGACCCAGAGCGTGGACTGGGAAGAACGAATCAACACTGACCGGATGCGCCAGTACAAATTGAATCGCATGAAGGAAGTGCTGAAGAAACATGATTGCGGCGCGATCCTGGCGATCAACGAATGGAATATGCGCTATATCACCTCCACCTGGAACGCGTATTGGACGACCCCATCATCGGGCCTGCGTTACGCTATGCTGCCGGCGACGGCCAAAGGAGCCATTCTTTATGAGCAGGGCGAGATTGGCTTCCAGGCCAAGCAGATTGCCCCCTGGTTGGACAAGGTCAAAGTCGCCATCACCGGCGCAGGCTGGATCGGCCGCACGATGGGCGCCAAAGCTTCCATCCAGCAGCGGGACAAGATGGTCAAGCAGATTATGGATGACCTCAAGGAATACGGAGTGGCCAAAGAAAGATTGGCTTTAGACACGTGGGACCCAGGATTGGTGGAAGCCTTCACCGCTGCCGGAGTCAAGCTGGTTCCCGCTTTGGACATGATGCTGGAAGCCCGGATGATCAAAAACGAGGATGAAGTGAATTGTCTGCGTATAGGTTCCGCGATCGGGGACGCCATGTTTGCCAAGATAGCGGCAAACCTAAGACCAGGCATCAAAGAATCAGAACTATGTGGCATGGCTCACGAAGTGGCTTATAGACTCGGGGCCCAGGTTTACTCAGGCATTTTTGTCACATCCGGGCCTTTTGCATGGCCCAACCCGCGGGATGAATCTGACCGCATTATTTGCCCTGGCGATATCGTGTACGCGGATGTCTACAACACTTCTTACCTGGGATACAAGATCTGTTACTATCGGACTTTCAGTTGTGGCAAAGCCTCGCAGAAGGCCAAAGATGATTATAGTCTAGCCCGTGACTGGCTCTACAATGCAATCGAGATCATTAAGCCGGGCGTAACGACTCGGGAACTTGCTGAGAAGTGGCCGCCGGGACCCGAGATCTGGAAGGATATTCACATTGTCGCCGAGGACCAGACTGCCGGATCGAACTGGGGGCACGGCATCGGCCTGACGCTCTATGAATACCCCATCATATGGCGTGAGACCTCCCTCTATGATCCCATCACCCTTCAGAAAGGGATGACCTTTGCCATTGAGACCCAGCATGGCACCCCGGGGAGCCATGGCGTGCGGCTTGAGGAAATGGTCCACGTTACCGAGAACGGCTATGAAATCATGAGCAAGTGGCCCATCGAGGAGATTACGGAGGTACCACTTTTTTAACCGGAGTAAATAGAAGAGCTCTCCCCTTAAGGGATTGAAGGCTAAATGAATAGAGCGGAAGAGGGGAGAGCTTTCCCAGAAATGTTGTTAGGACCTGTTCGGAAATAACATGTACAAATTGTCATTCCCGTAAAAACGGGAATCCAGGACCCATGAAAGAACTGGGTTCCTGCTTTCGCAGGAACGACATACGATAGAACTCTGACAACAATAAGACAGTCAGTCGAAAAGTTTTTTCAAACAAAAGATGGATGTAAATTGTTCATGTTATTTTCTTACAGCCCCTTAGCTTCAGAAAAGTCTCCCCAGAAAAGGAGGAAGTTTTCATGAGTCAGGAAGACAGGGTAAGGGTGGCGCTCGTCGGCATCGGGAGTTGGTCGAGTGTGATTGCCAATGCCGTCCAGAGGAGCAAGAAGGTAAAAATGGTGACTTGCTACACCAGAAAGCCGGAGAAACGGGAGGCCTTCAGCAAAAAGTATGGATGTGATCAAGAAAAGAGCTTTGAGGACGTCCTGAAAAGAGATGATGTCGATGGAATCCTTCTCACGACCCCGAATGCCATCCATGCCGAGCATGCCGTGTTAGCCGCTCAACAGGGAAAGCACGTCTTTGTGGACAAACCCATCGCTAATACCTTGGAAGACGGGGAAAAAATTGTTGAAGCTTGCCGGAAAGCAGGAGTGGTCCTCTTAGTCGGCCATGATATGCGCCGATTATCCGGATTCCGAAAGATGAAAGAGCTCATGGAAAAAGGGGCAATCGGTCAGCCGGTCATGGTGGAGTCCAATTTTTCTGCCCGGATCGGGTTTGAATTGACTCCGGACAAGTGGAGGTGGTACGGGGACGATTCGGGGTGCCCCGCAGGTGCGCTCATGACCATGGGGGTCCATCACGCGGATACCCTTCGGTATTATTTTGGGCCGATCAAAAAAGTCTTCGCCTTTTTCAGCAAGCTCCACACCCCCGCGGATGTGGAAGATGTGACCATGACGACGCTCCAGTTTGAGTCTGGCGTGCTGGGGTATCTCGGGTCGACCTATTCTTCCCCCAGGGCAAACTGGGTCTATGTTTATGGGACCGATGCCCATCTCTTCTGCACCCTCTCCCTGCCTAATGTACCCTTTGATGAATACCTGCAGATCTGGTCCGTCGTGGACAAATATACCCTGTTGCAACTCTCAGGCAAGAGTCAAGATAAACCAGAAACGATCCCTTTAGCGATAGGGGATCCCATCCTCGAAGAGATCGACGAGTTTGCTGACTGTATCCGTACAGGGAAAAGACCAGAAACCGACGGCCAGGGAGCTCTGGCGGCCCTTGCTTTGATTCGAGCAGCCATAGACTCGGCTCGCACCGGAAGACCAGTGGATCTGAAAGGTTAGCAGAATTCCAGACCCACAAAGGAGGGAGTGAGAGTCGTGGAAATAAGGAAAATTTCGGTCATCGGCCTCGGGTTAATGGGAACCCCCATCGCTACCTTGCTGATGAAGGCAGGATACCAGGTAACGGGTTTTGACATCATCAAGAAGCAGATGTCCAGTTTAGTCCCCCTAGGTCTTAGGGCCGTGAGATCTCCACAAGAAGCTGCCAAAGGGGCAGACCTCATTATGTTATCCCTTCCAAATTGGAATGCCGTGCTTGAGGCGGTTGAAGGGAAGGAAGGCGTAATGGAAGGGGCTCAAAAAGGCCAGATTGTGGCGGATACCAGTACGTCCCCTCCCTGGGAGAGCAAGGCTCTGGGAGAGAGACTGGCAAGGAAAGGGGTAGAGTGGATGGATGTCCCCATTTCCGGGTCCTCTGCCCAGGCCCGGGTGGGAAACATGGTCTTCATGGCGGGGGGGAAAAGATCCATCTTTAAAAGAATCAAGCCCGTTCTCAATCGTATCGGCAAAAAAACAGTCTTTGCCGGCAAGAGCGGCCATGGGGCGACCATGAAGCTGGTCATCAATCACACCCTCTACCTCAACCAGGCTGCGGCTATTGAGGGATTGGTCCTGGGTCTTAAAGCGGGGCTCAATCCCGGCGTCTTGTTTGATGTGATCACATCAGGAGCCGCCTCAAGTGATTTGCTCATCGCCCGTGGAAAGGATATGCTTCAGGGCAATTTTTCACCCAAAGGCCCTGTCGTTCTTGCCAATAAGGATCTCGCTCTCTCCCTGGAAACGGCCAGGCAATTGGGGGTCGTCTTACCCGTAGGGGCCTTGTATCAACAGCTTCTTTTGAAGGCCCATTATAATGGCTGGGACCAAGAGGATGCCACGGTTGTAATGAAAATCTATCAACAGTTAGCCGAGAGAGGTGGCGAGACAAAGAAGTCTGTCTCCAAGAAGAAATACTCGCCAAATCCCCCCCGCCCCCCTTTGCTAAAGGGGGGTAGGGGGGATTTTGATGGTTCGCGGGCGGCCAGATGGCCACGTTTAGTTTCGAGTTAAAAGTTTTCTTTTGGTTGCAGCTATGCCGCGCTGCGAGAGAGATGGTTTATGAAAGGGATATGCGGAAAACTGCTTGAAATTGATCTGACTTCTGGAAAGACGAAGAACACCATAATTTCTGATGAAATGTTTGAAAAATACCTGGGAGGAAGAGGCCTGGGAGCACGGTTGCTGTTTGATTTACTTCCCCCAAAAACAGATCCTCTTTCTCCGGAAAACGTGCTTATCTTTTTAACTGGTCCCCTTACAGGATCGATGGTGACCGGCTCGTCCAAATTTGTTGTGGTGATCAAGTCACCTCTCACCCAGGGATGGTGCGACAGCTATTCCAGCGGAAGGATAGCGGTTGAGCTTAAAAAGGCAGGCTACGACGGTATGGTGATTCGAGGGAAATCGAATCATCCCTGCTACCTGAAAATCGATGAGAGTGGTATTGAAATCCGGGAAGCTGATTGGATCTGGGGAAAAGACAGTATCGAAACCGAAAGAAGGCTCAAAGAGATCGAAAAAAATTCTTCTGCCGGGGTTTCTTCCATCGGACCAGCCGGAGAAAACTTGTGTAAATTTGCTTGTATCAATAGTGATTTATATCTTCAGGCCGGAAGGGGTGGCGTTGGAGCCGTCATGGGGTCAAAAAGACTCAAGGCCATCGTGGCCCAAGCCAGGATGAAATACGGAACTCTTCTCACCCTGAATATCACCCATACCGGTGGAATCTTACCCACGAAAAATTTTCAATTCGGCACCTGGGATAAGGCTTTAGAAAAGATCGATTCCGTGGGAGTTTATAAAAGTACCATTTCCCACAAGGCATGCCTTTCCTGCTTTACCCATTGCAGTATGATTACCCGGTCCCCGGAGGGCAAATATAAAGGCAGCGAGGTGGAAGGGCCGGAATATGAGACCCTGGGGATGTTCGGGTCCAATCTGCTTGTCGATTCTCTCCCTACCATTATTCAAGCTAATGTCCTGTGTGATAAATTGGGGCTGGATACCATATCTGCGGGGAATGTGATTGGCTTTGTCATGGAATGTTTTGAAAGGAAATTGATCTCGGCGAGAGAGACAGAGGGCGTTGAAATTCGCTTCGGTGACAGTGAAGCCACCTTGGCAGCTGTGGAGATGATTGCCTACCGGCGAGG
>JASEHN010000274.1 GCA_030018715.1 Thermodesulfobacteriota bacterium
ACCCAACCGATGCTTCCGGCGCGTTCCGGCCTGGCCCCCGGGCCCAAACAGAGGCATTGCCGACATTTTTTCAACACTCTAAACTGACACGTTTTTTTTAAGGTTTTAGGAACATGATTTAGTTTTTCTCTGCGTTCTCCGCGTGCTCTGCGGTGAATGGTTTTAATAAATCAAGAGAAGGGAAAAGATCATGGGGCGTAAGGCAAAAGTTTCCCGCGAAACCAAAGAGACGGCGATAAAAATTGAGTTGAACCTGGATGGAACGGGCAAGCAGCGCATCTCCACAACGATTCCCTTCCTTGATCATATGCTCAGCCT
Source organism: Thermodesulfobacteriota bacterium (assembly GCA_030018715.1). Taxonomy (GTDB): domain Bacteria; phylum Desulfobacterota; class SM23-61; order SM23-61; family SM23-61; genus JAHJQK01. The sequence continues at coordinate 319 of JASEHN010000274.1, forward strand.
GCTTGCGGCTCATGGACTCTTTGACCTGACCGTGCAGGCTAAGGGAGACACGGATATTGATTTTCATCATACGGTGGAAGATGTGGGCATTTGCCTGGGAAAGGCTCTGAAGCAGGCTGTAGGCGGGAAAGAAGGAATTAGGCGGTACGGCTCGGCCTTTATTCCCATGGATGAGAGCCTGGCCTTTGTGCACGTAGATCTTTCGGGGCGCCCATACCTGGTCTATGACCTGCCGTTGCGCAGAAGAAAGATCGGGGATTTCGACACGGAGCTGGTAAAGGAATTTTTCCAGGCCCTGGCCAACAATGCGGCCATAACCCTTCATGCGAAAGTGGCCTACGGGAGCAATGGACATCACATGGTAGAAGCACTATTCAAAGCCTTCGGCAGGGCCTTACGCCAGGCTGTGTCGCAAGATGAAAGAGGACGGGGTGTTCCTTCAACCAAAGGGAAATTATGATCGCCATCGTTGATTATGGCATGGGGAATTTGCGCAGCGTAAACAAGGCTTTTGAAAGGGTGGGCTTCCAGGTTTTGCTAACCCAGGATCCGGGTGAGGTGAAGAAAGCTTCCGGCCTGGTCGTTCCGGGGGTGGGCGCTTTTAAAAAGGCCATGGAAAACCTGCAGGAGCTAAGATTGATTGACCCCATCGTGGAATTCATTGAAAGCGGAAAACCGTTCCTGGGCATCTGCCTGGGCCTGCAACTCCTTTTTTCCGGAGGCGAAGAATTTGGCTTTCAGAGGGGACTGGGGATTTTCCAGGGGCGGGTGGTTCGCTTTCCTTTTTCCGATCCGGCGGAAGTGAACCTTAAAAAATCGCTGAAAGTCCCGCACATGGGGTGGAATGCCCTGCATATCCATAAACGCCCGCCGGCCTTGGAGGGCATCGCCGAAGGAACATATTTTTATTTTGTGCACTCTTATTTTCCTGTTCCTGAAGACCGGGGGATTGTGGCTACCACCACGGATTATGGAGAGGAATTTGTTTCCAGCGTTTGCCGGGGGAATCTTTTTGCCTGCCAGTTTCATCCTGAGAAGAGCCAGGCCGCGGGTTTACAGATCCTGCAAAACTTTGGGCGCATGGTGTATCGATGAAATATTACCCCGTACTGCTGGATCTGAACGGGAAACTTTGCGTGGTAGTGGGCGGGGGGCAGGTGGCTGAACGAAAAGTCCGCAGCCTCCTTCGCTCCGGGGCCCTGGTCAAGGTGGTCAGCCCGAAATTGAGCCAGGCTCTTTCCCGTTTTAAAAATAGCGGGAAAATCACTCACCAACCCCGCCCTTTCCGCTCCGGGGATTTGCGCGGCGCCTTCCTGGCCATTGCCGCCACCGATGAACGTAAGGCGAATGAACGTGTTTTTCGCCAGGCCATCAACCTGAAGATCCCGGTCAATGTGGTTGATGACCCGGCCTTAAGCAGTTTTATCGTTCCATCGGTCATAGAAAGGGGGGACCTGCTGATAGCCATTTCTACTTCTGGTCAGAGCCCGGCCCTGGCCAAAGCTCTCAGGCAAAAGCTTAAGAAGGAATTTGGCCCTGAGTATGCTTTTTTTCTTCGGTTTCTGGGAGCCGTGCGCCAAAAAATAATAGCAATGGGTTTGGGCCAGAAGCGCAACCAGAAAATGTTTAAGAATTTAGTCAGGGGCGATCTTCTTTCCCTGATTCGGCAAAAGGATTTCAAGGGCTTAGAGACCCGGATAGAAAGTTTATCAGGTCTTAAAATTACTTTGAAAGAGTTGGGGCTTAGGCCATGAACATAATTTTTTTTATGGCAGCTCTAATTATTTACCTCTTGGGCACAGCAGCCTCTTTGGCTTACTTAGTATCCCTGCGCCGGCTCTTTGCCAAATTGGGGAAATTCACCCTAACAGCGGGATTCGCCGTTCACTCGGCAGCCCTGGTTGTAAGGTACCTCGAAGCCGGTTACACACCCATCACCAACCTGCATGAATCCCTCTCCTTTTTCGCCTGGTCGATAGTAGGGGTTTATCTGGTTATCAATGTCAAATATCAGGTGGAAGTTCTGGCGGCGTTCGTCTCCCCGGTGGCCGCAGTACTGATCATCCTGGCCTCCCTTTTTCCCAAAGAGATATTGCCTCTGGCTCCGGTTCTGGAAAGCTACTGGCTGCCCATTCATGTTACCCTGGCTTTTTTCGGGAACGCCATGTTTACCCTGGCTTTTGCTGCCGGGGTCATGTACCTGATCCAGGAACGGCAGATTAAATCCAAAAAAATCGGAGCTTTTTATCATCGCCTGCCTGCTCTCAAGATACTTGATGACTTGAACTACCGCTGCCTGACCTTTGGCTTTCCCCTGTTGACCCTGGGGATCATCAGCGGTTCGGTCTGGGCCGAAAGCGCCTGGGGAGCCTACTGGAGCTGGGATCCCAAAGAGACCTGGTCGCTTATCACCTGGTTCCTTTACGCCGCCCTCCTCCACGGGAGGTTGACCGTGGGATGGCGCGGGCGCAGAGCAGCCATATTCGCCATTGTGGGATTCGCTGTTCTGGTCTTTACTTTCCTGGGGGTGAACCTGCTTCTGACCGGCCTGCATGCGTATAATTAAGAAAGAAGTCAGATGTCAGAAGTCAGAAGTCAGATGTCAGAGGCCAGAGGTCAGAAGTCAGAATAATGGATCATGGTTACATCAGCTATTCTGTATTCTTTATTTGCTTAGGTATGGAAATTATTTTAATCGGGTTAAGCCATAAGACTGCTCCCGTGGAGATCCGGGAAAAATTTTCAATTCCCGGAGATCAGGCGGAAGATATTCTTGGGCGGCTGGCCGGCCTGCCCGGCGGGCGGGAAAATATGTTCCTCTCCACCTGTAACCGGATGGAAGTATTGAGTGTGGTGGAGGACAGGGAGGAGAGCGCCGGCTGGATAAAGAATTTTTTGGGCGGAGTTGCCGGCATGTCCGGCGACGAACTCACCCCTTACCTCTACGTCCGCAAAGGGGAGGAGGCAGTGGCCCACCTTTTCCGGGTTACGGCAAGCCTGGATTCGATGGTCCTGGGGGAACCACAGATATTAGGACAGGTGAAAGAGGCCTACAGGCAAGCCGTGGGAAACAAAGCCGCGGGTTTAGTTTTGAATAAGCTCTTCCACCGCTCCTTCTTTGTGGCCAAGCGCGTCCGCACGGAGACGAAGATTGCCAGCCAGGCCGTTTCAGTAAGTTTTGCGGCCGTGGAGCTGGCCAAAAAGATCATGGGCAGCCTGAATGATAAGCGGGCCATGCTCATCGGCGCAGGAGAAATGTCCGAGCTGGCCGCCAGGCATTTCATAAGCCAGGGAGTGCGCGAAATTATCGTGGCCAACCGCACCCATTCCCGGGCCTTGGAACTTGCCCAGAGCCTTCGGGGGAAGGCCATCCCCTTCGCCGACTTTCCCGGGATGTTAAAAGACGTGGACATTGTGTTGAGCTCAACCGGATCAGCTCATTACATCATCCATAAGGAACATCTGACGGGAATAATCCGCGCCCGCAAAAACAAGCCGATGTTTTTCATCGACATCGCCGTACCCCGGGACGTGGACCCGGCGATCAACGAAATCGAAAACGTCTACGTTTACGACATCGATGATCTGCAAGGGGTGGTGGAGTCGAACAAAGAAGAGAGAAGGAAAGAAATTCAGAAGGCGGAGGAAATCGTCCGGCAGGGGGTGGAAGCATTTCAGCGCTGGCTGAGCAGCCTGGAAGTGGTTCCGACTATTTTGGACCTGCGCCAGCGCCTGGAAAAAATACGGCAGCGGGAGGTAGAGAAGACCCTAACCCTGATGAAAAATGCTTCGGATGAAGAACGGAAAACCTTAGACATTCTCACTCAATCGATTATCAACAAAATCCTCCATCACCCCATCTCCCTGCTGAAGCATCAGGAGGGGAAGGGCGAGGGGAAGCTTTATGTGGATTTGACCAGGAAAATTTTTCACCTGGATAATGAAGAAGAAGATGACTAAACAACGTCATAAAAATACGCTCCGGCTGGGCACCCGGGCCAGCCTTTTGGCTTTGCGACAGGCAAACTGGGTTAAACATCAGGTGGAAGACCAATACCCGGAAGTTGAGGTGGACTTAGTGCACATCAAAACAGAGGGGGATAAGATTGATGTTCCCCTCTTTGCTCTGGGGGGAAAAGGGCTGTTCGTCAAGGAGATTGAGGAAGCCTTGCTCCGGGGTGAAGTGGATATGGCCGTACACAGCGCCAAAGATTTTCCCGCAATCATTCCGGAAGGGCTGGCCCTGATCGCTTTCCCGGAGAGGGAAGATCCCCGGGATATTCTCATTTCCAGAAATGGCCGGCCCTTCGCTGAAATTCCTCCAGGGGGAAAAGTGGGGACGAGCAGCCTTAGAAGGCAGGCCCAGCTTCTTCATTTGCGCCCGGACCTGAAAATCATCCCCCTGCGGGGAAATCTGGACACGCGGATCAAGAAACTTTCGACGTTAAATCTGGATGCTGTTATCCTGGCCTCAGCGGGTTTGCGCCGGATGGGGTGGGAGGACCGGGTGTCAGAATTCTTCGACCCCGAAGTGATGCTGCCGGCCATTGGCCAGGGAGTTTTGGCCATCGAAGCCCGAGTAAAGGATGAGCGGGTTCATCATCTATTGGCTTTCCTGAACCATCCCCCCAC
>JASEHN010000275.1 GCA_030018715.1 Thermodesulfobacteriota bacterium
CACACTTCGTAAGTGACATCGGTGCTCGTCTTCTTCCGCGCAAAAGGAGACGTTGGTTCAAATGCAACTATTTATTGCCAAAAGATTTTAAAGGTTTAATTTGGTTTCATGCCAAGACAGTCGAGACTGGATGCACCAGGGACATTACACCATGTAATTGGTCGAGGGATTGAATGGGCCGAGATCTTCCGGACTGGAGAAGACTGGAAAGATTTCAAGTCGCTAAGGCGCAACATGTAACCGTAATCGATGATTCAATTACGGTTGACCTTGTTGACGGTCGAACTATTTCCGCCCCCCTCGCCTGGTATCCCAGATTAGGGCATGGTACACCTCAGGAACGGAATCACTGGCGGCTCATCGGAGATGGCCAGGGGATTAACTGGCCTGACCTTGATGAAGATTTGAGCGTAGAAGGCTTATTATTGGGCAGACCATCTGGCGAAAGTCAGCGTTCTTTTGAAAAATGTCTAAGTGGGCGGACGAAGTAAGGTAGGGGCAATAACTCTAACTTTTTTGGAGGCGTTGTTACTGGTAGAATTCCGGCGGGTTAGTCGACTTCCGAAGAAAGACGACTTTTCATCTCGCTTAAAAGAGTCAAGGCCTCCAGGGGCGTGAGGCGGTCTGGATCGATCTTTTTCAGGGTTTCCCGCAATGAATCGGGGGGCTTTTGAAAAAGGGTCATCTGCAAAGAATCCCACGCAGCTTTTTTCTTGCGCGAGACGGCCAGCTTAGGTACCCCTCCCTCGGTGAATTCCCCCTGTTCGAGATTGAGAAGGACTTCTTTGGCCCGGTCAATGACCGCCTGGGGAAGTCCGGCCAGCCGGGCCACCTGGATGCCATAGCTACGGCTCGTGCCCCCTTCCACCAATTTCCGGAGGAAGATCACCCGGTCATTCCATTCTTTCACGGCCACATGAAAATTTTTTACCCTGGGCTTGGTTAGCGCCAACTCGGTCAACTCATGGTAATGGGTGGCGAAGAGCGTCTTGGCCCTCCATGGGCTTCCTTCGTGCAGGTATTCTGTTACCGCCCAGGCAATGGAAAGGCCGTCAAAAGTACTCGTCCCCCGCCCGATCTCATCCAGCAGAATCAGGCTGCGCGGGGTGATATTCCTTAAAATATGGGCCATCTCTTCCATTTCGACCATAAAGGTGCTTCTGCCCCTGGCGAGGTCGTCGGATGCGCCCACCCGGGTAAAAATCCGGTCAATCAGCCCCAGATGGGCCTCTCTGGCCGGGACGAAACTTCCCATTTGAGCCATGATCCCGATCAAGGCCGTCTGGCGCATAATCGTCGATTTCCCGGCCATATTCGGGCCCGTGATAATCAGGATTTGTCTCTCCTCATTATCCATGAAAAGATCGTTGGGCACGAAGCGTTCTTCCAAGGCCAGCCGTTCTAAAACCGGGTGCCGTCCTTCCTCAATTTTCAGAGTATCGCCTTCATCTAAGCTCGGCCGGCAATAACCGTTATGTTCAGCTATTTCGGCCAGGGCAGAAAGCACGTCCATCTCCGCTAAAGCCTGAGCCGTCCTCTGCATCCCGCGAACCTGGGCGGCAACGCGTCCTAAGATCTGGAGAAAAATCTGATATTCCAGGGAGTCCTTTTGTTCCTCGGCGGTAAGCACCTGGGTTTCATATTCCTGCAATTCTTGAGTGATAAAGCGTTCGGCATTGGACAAAGTCTGCTTTCTCATATAATGGGAAGGAACCGCGGGAAGGTTGGCTTTGGTCACCTCGATGTAATACCCAAAGACTTTGTTGTAACGGACCTTCAAAGAAGAAATCCCGGTGCGCATACGCTCCTTGGTCTCTAAATCAGCAATCCACCTTTTTCCTTCCCGGCTGATTTCCCGGAGCCGATCCAGGGCCGCATCAAACTCTTTCTTGATTAACCCCCCTTCTTTTAAGGTGAGGGGTGGATTTTCCTCAATTGCTTTTTCTAAAAGATTTTTAATTTCGGGAAGTTCATCCAATTCTATCAAGTATCGCTTGAAGTTTTCTTGTTCGAGCAGCGATATAATGCTTTTAATTTCGGGCAGAAGATTTAAGGAAAATTTCAAACTTACCAAATCCCTGGCATTGGCTATGCCCAAGGATATCCGGGCTGACAATCTCTCTATATCTTTGACCTGGCGCATGGTTTCCCGCAACCGTTGTCGGGAAAGGTCTTTTTCTTTCAGCTCGGAAACTTTGTTCAGGCGCTCATTGATCTTGTCCAAATCCATCAGCGGAGAGCTTAGCCAGCGCTTGAGCATCCGGCCCCCCATGGAGGTCACGGTTTCATCCAGAATTTCCAGCAATGACCCTTTCCTGCTTCGGGTGGCCAGATTTTCAAAAATCTCCAGGTTTTTGCGGGTGGTTTCATCCAAAACCATGTAATCTTGAACTTGATACAACTCTAACCGGGAGAGGTGCCCGGGTTGAACCTTCTGCGTCTCTTCCACGTAAAAAAGGATTCCCCCTACTGCTTGCAGGGCTTGGTTTTTTCCTTCCGGGAACAGGAGGCCTAAGGCTTTCATACGCTCTTTGGACCTTTCGCCATCGAATACTTCCGGGGGTAAAGGGCTATAAAGCGCCTGGGGAAAGGCTTTCATAAGGTGCTTAACCGGAGCCTGCTCTTTAGCGTTTGCGGGGAAAATGATCTCTTTCGGCCCCGTCCTCATTACCTCATCCAGTAAGGATTGAGCTGTATTCACTTCGGTGGCTAAAAAGTCTCCGGTGGATGCATCCAGAATGGCCAATCCAAAACGCTCTTCCCCTAAAGATATGGCCATCAGAAAATTATTGGCCTTAGGCTGGAGATAATCGTCCTCCAGCATCATTCCCGGCGTAATAACCCGGATGACTTCACGCCGAACAATTCCTTTAGCTTTAGAAGCCTCCTCCATCTGTTCGCAGATGGCCACTTTGTAACCCTGGTCTATTAATTTCTGGATGTAGCTTGAAGCGGCGTGGTAAGGAACTCCACACAGGGGAACCGAATCTTCTTTGTTTTTGTCCCGAGAAGTTAAGGTAATATCTAATATTTCGGAAGCTAATTTGGCATCTTCAAAAAACATTTCATAAAAATCTCCCAGGCGATAGAAGAGAATGGCGTCCGGGTATTTTTCTTTGACCGACAGGTATTGCTTGATCATGGGAGTAAGGCTATTCATGGTTCCTGGTTCCAAAATATGTTTCACTCAATTTACACCACCCGCGATAAATATTCAACTTGCGAAAAATAGCTCCCACCCCTTCACTTTTACAAAATCCTTATTCGTCCCCCGGGGGGTCGGGGAGTTGAACGGGAAGGCATTTTTATGTTGTAATTTTTCTTAAAATCGTTTTCAATGAAACCCGTGTATGTTCATTGTATAGGAATTCCCTTTTTACAACTTTAGTCCGCCTCAGGTGGATCACTTTAGACATTTTAGCCCTTGACGCGTATTCTTGGCTTTTTCTTGGTCATGGTTTTAAACCTCTGTACTACTAAGGTTCAATTTCTGAAAATTCTATTAATATATTTTTCTGGTTTTTTTGCATTTATCCGTGTTCTAATTTGTTTTTTGTTCTAAAGATTTTGGCTATAACTCTGTGATCTCTGTGCCCTCTGTGGCTAATGGTTTTTGGTTGCGGCTCTGCCGCGCTGTGTCCTCTTAAGTAATATTGGTTATAGCCTTGATCGGTTATTCGAGCCTAATATGTGCACAAGGAGGTAGAGCGAGAAATGGGGAATGAATCGAATGGCAACAGAAAAGTTGAAGTGAAAGCGCCCATGTCCGGAATTTTTTACAGAAGACCAGCGCCCGATCAGCCCTCTTACGTGGAAATAGGGACTGCGGTAGAAAAAAAACAGTTGCTGGCTCTCCTGGAGACCATGAAGGTTTTTCAAAAAATTAAATCTCCGGTTGCCGGGAGAGTGGTGGAGATAATCCGGGAGAATGAGGCGCCGGTGAAGGATAATGATTTATTGTTTATAATTGAAGTCCAGTCCTGAGAGGAAATTTTCATGTTTTCCAAAATCCTTATCGCCAACAGGGGAGAGATCGCCGTCAGGATTATCAGGGCCTGTAAGGAATTAGGAATCCAAACTGTGGCGGTTTATTCCGAAGCGGATCAAATAAGTTTACATGTTCGGCTGGCTGACGAAAAAAAATGTATCGGCCCGGCTATGAGCAGCAAAAGTTACTTGAATATCGAAAATATTATAGCAGCGGCCAAAGCGGCCAGAGCCGAAGCCATTCACCCGGGTTACGGATACCTATCGGAAAATGGAGAGTTTGCCAAAGCCTGTGCCCGGGAAGGTTTTACTTTTATCGGCCCCACGCCCGAAAACCTGGCCCTGGCCGGGGATAAAATTACCGCCAAGAAAATTATGGAAAATGCCGGGATTCCCATCATTCCTTGCAGCAAGGAGGGAATCGGGACCATCGCGGAAGCTCTTAGATTCAGTAAGGAGATTGGCTATCCGGTGATGATCAAAGCCTCCGCAGGGGGAGGAGGACGGGGGATCAGAATATGCGCCGGTGAAGAAGCCCTGCGGATGGAATTCCCTGTAGCCAGGATGGAAGCCCGGGCGGCCTTTGGCAATGATGAGGTGTATATTGAAAAGTGTCTTCCGGAACCGCGGCATATCGAATTTCAAGTGCTGGCTGACCAATGGGGAAATGTGATTCACTTAGGCGAGCGGGAGTGCACGATCCAGAGGCGTTACCAGAAACTGATTGAGGAATCTCCTTCTCCTAAACTTACTCCGCAATTACGCCAGGCCATGGGAAAAGCAGCCGTGGCCGCGGCCAGAGCAGTGAAATATTTTAACGCCGGCACGGTGGAATTCCTCATGGATCAGGATGACCATTTTTATTTTATGGAGATTAATGCCCGGATCCAAGTGGAACATCCAGTTACCGAAATGGTGACGGGAATCGACCTCGTCAAAGAGCAGATCAGGCTT